>CAIVGD010000260.1 GCA_903905395.1 uncultured Verrucomicrobiota bacterium | reverse complement strand
GGACTATGGAAAGTCCGCTCTATCTTTGGATTTGAAATTGGAAGGGATTGGGACTGGTTTAATCTCGTTCGATGGCCAGAGCAATGCCCATGCCACCGCCAATGCAAAGAGAGGCGATGCCACGTTGCCAACCACGATCCTCCAAAAGATGGAGGAGTGTGACAAGAATCCGTGCTCCGCTGCAACCAATAGGATGCCCGAGAGCAATGGCTCCGCCACGCAGGTTGACTTGATTCTCCCGCAACCGCAGTTCTCCAATGCAAGCGAGGGTCTGAGCGGCAAAGGCTTCGTTGATTTCCACCGCCGGCACCTCAGAGAGATTCCACCTCAATTCGGCGCAAAGAGCCTGTACCGCCGCCACGGGTCCTAATCCCATCAGGGCTGGATCACACCCCACCACCCGTGCCCCGACCACCCTGGCACGCGAACGAAGTCCGCTTTTTTTCATGGCCTCGACGCTGGCCAGCAAGACCAAGGCAGCGCCATCGTTGATCCCAGAGGCATTCCCGGCGGTTACCGTGCCCTTTTCCCGGAAGGAAGGTTTGAGTGCGGCGAGCTTTTCTTCCGTGATATCGCCACGCGGATGTTCGTCCCGCTCACACCAGCCTTTACGTGTCGTGATTGGCACAATTTCCCGCGCGAATTCCCCAACCGCCGCTCCTGCCCGTTGCTGACTGCGCAAGGCAAAGCGGTCTTGATCTTCACGTGTGATTTTGAACCGATCGGCCACCCGCTCGGCAGTCTCACCCATCCCGATATCCAGAAAAGGATCGGTCAAACCGTCGCACATTATCGAATCCGTCAACGTCGCCGACCCGAGTTTATTTCCCCAGCGGGAAAAAGTGTCGAGATAGGGTGCTCGACTCATGTTCTCCGCCCCACCCGCCAACACCACCTGCGCATCCCCAGTGGCAATCGTTGAGGCAGCAAGTACAACGGATTGCAGACCCGAACCGCAGACCATATTCACCGTGAGACCTGGGACGGATTGACCGAGTCCCAAACGCAAAACGAGCTGGCGCGCAAGATTCATCCCCGTGCCTGCTTGCAGCACTTGGCCTACGATCACGTGATCTGGTTGGGAGGTGCCCGTTGCCTTGAGCACGGCCTGAGCGACCTCTGTGGCCAGGGCTACCGCAGACACCTCTTTGAAAGCTCCACCAAAACGCCCGATGGGAGAACGCTGGGCAGCGAGGACATGGATGGGGTGGTTAAAGATCATTGCGATGATTTCCGTATGGAGTGTCTGAAACAGTCGGCTGGCATGGGCACGAGTTTACGCAAGACTGGGCGGAAATCCATGCGATCCAAAATATCGCGATGCAGATCCATGCCTGGAGCAATTTCGACAAGTTCCAGTCCCTTGTCACCCAACCGAAAGACAGCTCGTTCTGTGATGTAGATTACATCCTGACCTCGTTCGCGTGCCGAGGGCCCGTGAAAACAGACCGACTGGACCCGCTTTACAAATTTGCTGTGAGTACCCTCATGCGCAATGTGTAGCTTGCCGTCATCCCCTACAGTCACCGCCAGACCTCCCGCGCGAAAAGAACAGCAGAAGAGAATTTTTTTTGTGTTCTGTGAAATATTGATAAACCCGCCAACCCCGGCGAAGCGGTCTGGAAAAGTGCTGACGTTTACATTCCCTTCTTCATCCACCTCAATCGCGCCCAAGGCCGCAACATCCAGGCCTCCTCCATCGTAGAAATCGAATTGGGCCGGTTGATCGATGATGGCCTCCGGCCCATAGCTACAGCCGAAGTTCATTCCAGCCGCCGGCATACCTCCAATGGGTCCACTTTCCACAGTGAGGGTAAATTCGCATAAACGGTTTTCTTCGTTCGCCACAGGGGGGATGGCCTCCGGCATACCGATCCCCAAATTAACTATGTCCCCCTTTCTAATTTCATTTAGGGCGCGGCGGGCGACAATTTTCCTTTCTGAAAAAGCCAGTGGTGCAGTCGCCGTGGTCGTGACACTCCGCTGGATAAAATCCTGCTCGAAGGATCCTGAGAAAGTTTGTTCATGGTGCGATGGATCGGATAAAACCACATAGTCCACCAGAATGCCGGGCACACAAACGGACTTCGGATCCTCAATCAGTTCCACAAGTTCCTCTACTTGGGCAATCACGATACCCCCATTGTTATGAGTAGCCTGCGCGATCGGTAGCACCTCGCCAATGATCCCCTCCTTTTCCATGGTAAGATTTCCGAAAGAATCGGCCCGGGTCGCCCGGATCAACCCAACGTTAAGGGGAATTGCGCGATACCATAACCAATCCTCTCCACCCAACTGGATTCGTTCGACCAAGGAATCGTGGGTTCGATTATTAAAACGTCCTCCCCCGTGCAACGGATCCACGAATGTGCCCATACCCACCTTGGTGATCACCCCGGAGCGCTTCGCTGCAATCTCTCGAAAAAGAATACTTAGCACTCCTTGGGGAAAATTATATGCCTCGATCTTCTCCTCCAACGCCAAGCGCCCCATCTTCGGCGCGAGGTTCCAGTGCCCTCCGATAACCCTTCGCACTAAACCCTGATGCGCCAGATGGTTTAGCCCGCGTGTGGCTCCGTCTCCTTGCCCCGCAGCGTAAATTAAAGTGAGATCCCGAGGTTGACCCGTCCGCAAGAATCGCTGTTCAAGTTCCGCTGTTAGTTGTTCGGGATGGGCCGCCCCCACGAACCCAGAGACCGCCACCACAGAACCCGAAGGGATTTGCGCGACGGCATCGGAGACTGGTACAACTTTGGCAAGAGCTCTCATCCTCTCCACCCGCCGTTTATTTCGATTGTCTGCCCAGTGATGTAGGAAGCCATTGGTGAGCAGAGAAAGAGCACGACTTGGGCGATTTCATCCGCCTTTCCAAAGCGACCCAGAGGGATTTGCTGAAGCATCGATGCGCGCACCTCAAGTGGGATGGTTTGCGCCATAGCCGTTTCGATCACCCCCGGGGCGATGGCGTTTACGCGGATTCCTCGACGCGCCACCTCCCGCGAAAGCACCCGCATCATGGCAGCCACCCCCGCCTTGGCGGCAGCGTAATTACACTGCCCGTAAAAACCCATCAAGCCCGCGATGCTGGCAGTGCTCACCACGGCTCCGCCATCCCTGAGAATGGGGAGGGCGTGCTTGCAACAGTGAAATACTCCGGTCAGATCCACATCAATTACCTGCTGCCATTCCTGCTCTGACATTTTCGCGATGGAGCGATCGCGGATGATTGCCGCATTGTTTACAAGAAAATCCAGCCCACCGAAACGATCGCGGACCGCGCCCATCATCTGAATTACCTGATCGGCCTGCGCGATATCGGCCGCAATCACAAGGGTGGTGCCAGATCGATTCCCCTCAAGTTCCTCCGCGATTTTCTCGGCATCTTGTTGTGTCCGATCAATCCCTGGATGATTTAGGACGACGGCGGCCCCAGCGTGATGAAAGGTGCGGGCAATCTGCTCGCCAATCCCTTGGGAGGCTCCCGTCACCAATACGACTTTGCCAGAAAGATCCAGCACCATACTCATGACAATCTGCGAGGGGTGGAGTGTGGGGTATCGCAACGAGCCAAAATTCGTAAAGCCTGCACCATTTCGGCACGGACCTTCCCTTTTAACCTCTGGGTCGGCACGGCCAAGCTGATGGCGCACTGGGGATACCCCAATGCACCTAGATGAACTGCCAAACAGGAAATCCCATCTACAGACTCTCCATGTTCCTCCGCAAAACCATTTTGTCGTACTTTCCGCAAAAGGGTTCGGATATCGGATTTCGATGTTAATGTAGGTGCAGTGTGTCTCTTGGTGGGGGTGGCTTGAATAATTTTTTCCATTTCCTCATCTGGGAGGGCGGAGACCATGGCTCTCCCTAGAGCGGTGCAGTAGTAAGGATATTTTTCTCCGGGCCGGAGGACGATGCGGAGTGCGTGGGAGGTGGCCTGATTATCCAGATAAAGGACTTCCCCACCGGAAAGTATCCCTAGATTTACGGTTTCATTGAATCGTTGATGCAACCGCGCCATCGCCGGACGGGCCAAGGCCTTCACATGGGCATTAGAATCCCACCCCTGCAATCGCGCCACTCTGGGCCCCATGGAGTAAGAGCGTGTTCCCGGTGGGCGCGATGCGTAGCCTAGTTTTTGCAAGGCCCGGAGCAAACGATGGACTGTCGATTTGGGTAGCCGAGTGACCTGGGTAGCTTCCGACAAGGTGGCGGATCGCTGCGTCTCCACCAAAAATTCCAACATTGAAAACGCCTTGCCCACCGCCGTGATTGCACTCATTAAAAAGAAGTTGAGCAAAAAAATATGATTCCATCAAACGGAATTTTCATTTAGAAAAATGACATATGTTGAACGGACTGGAAAGCGGCTTAATCGACGGCCATACCCATCTGGGAGTGGATCTGCTCTTTTATCTGCGTGGGCATTCGCCCTACGCCCAATCTTGGAACACTCTCACCGCGCAAGGCGAGGCGGTCGGCATCCAGCACTTTGTAGTCTTCCCCATGGTTTCCCACTTGGGCTTACATCTACGCTCGTTGCAGAAAGGCCAGATCAGCGGAAAGGGAGGGTTGGACAAGATCCCCTATGCGTTCGAGAATCGGCGTCTACTCCAGGAAATCACGCGGTTCCGCGCGTCTAACTCCGCCCGTGCGATTCCCCTTGGCATGTTTGATCCAAACCGCCACTTACCCGCCCAAATCGAATCCCTCCAGCTTCTCCATGAAAAATTCTCCCTCAGCGGACTCAAGACCCAGCCCACGATAATCCAATCCCCCATCCTCAACCTGATTACTCGCCGCGGCGGACGCCTGCTGGATCTGGCGGAAACCCATGCTTGGCCAATCCTTATCCACTCCAGCGTTCACCCCCAAGATCCTTGGTCCCAAGTCCGGGATATTCTGACCGTGGTTAAAAGCCGGCCCAGCCTACGCTTTTGTCTCGCCCACTCCTGCCGCTTCGATCGGCCCGGGCTAGACGAAATTGCCACACTCCCAAACGCCTGGTTCGACTGCTCCGCCCATCGGATCCACTGTCAGTTGGCTAGGGAGGATCATCCATCCGTCGCCCCCAAGAAAACCCGCTTCCCCTCCGACTACCGCGATCCCACCCAGGTCCTCCACGATCTTGCTTCCGCCTACGGTCCGAAGATGATCTGGGGTACGGACGCCCCTTTCGAATCCTACGCCGATGATTCGCTCCAACTGCTCAGTAGTTACCGCGAGGAGGTGCAAGTTCTAGCGGGGATTCCAGCCGCCCTTCAAAGAACAATCGCCCATGACAACACGATCGCCTTCTATGGAAAACCACCCGTCTAACTCCGATCTTTCCGTCCGCGCGGGTCTCATCGCCGGATCGCCCCAGAAAATCGGTGTAGCCGTGTCCGACGGCCCCGCTATCGCCTGATCCTCAATTTTGCGCCGTAGTACCCGCCCCAACGCTTGGCCGAAAATCCCCCCAGTGCTCCTGCAACCAGACAGAACGGTTCGACTGCCGGGCTTAATGCACGTTGCGAGGAACGGCCGTAACTCGTGATCAAACAGGTCAGCTGGGAATACGCCTATCTCACGGGACCCGGAGCCGGCACCTTGGCGCCAAGTACTCGGCTCCGCTTCTGTCCGGCGCATGCTTGTCACGTCATGAATCTCGTACTGAAAATCACTGGATCTAAGGCACCTAAGTAATTGAAATGCATCCCGTCGATGCCAGAGGACGCTCGGACTAATTTTTCCATCACCAATAAATTATAAGGACCCTGTCCATGAAAATCATACGTTATCTTGATCCGAAACAAAAAGAGCACTTTGCCAAGATCCTGCCGGATGGCACCTATGAGCGCCTCGTCGGTCGCCTCCCTGATATGGTCACCCCAACAGGGGAAAAGGCACAGGTCACCAAGCTTCTGGCGCCGCTGGTTCCATCGGTAATTCTTGGTATCGGGCTGAACTATCGTCACCACGCCGCGGAAAGCGGTAAATCGGCTCCAGAAATACCCATCCTTTTCGTAAAGGGCCCCAACACCTTGCAAAATCCAGGTGACCCCATCTATCTGCCCACCCACCTGAAAAGCAATGAGGTGGATTATGAATGCGAACTTGCAGTGGTGATCGGATGTGCTTGTAAAAATGTCAGCCGAGAAAAAGCTCTCGATTATGTCTTGGGGTACACCTGCGCAAACGATGTAAGTGCGCGAGACTGGCAGATCAAAAAAGGCGGAGGCCAATGGTGCCGGGGAAAGTCTTTCGACACCTTTGCCCCGCTCGGTCCCTGCCTCGTCACGCCCGACGAAATTCCCAACCCAAACGCGCTAACTATCCGCACGATCTTAAATGGGCGGGTGGTTCAAGACTGGAATACCCAAGATATGATCTTCGACGTGCCCAGTCTAATTGAATTCCTCAGCGGCAGCACAACCCTCCTGCCAGGAACCGTAATTCTTACCGGCACCCCGCACGGTGTGGGCATGGCCGCCAAACCTCCTCGATGGCTTAAACCCGGAGACACCGTTACGGTAGAGATTGAAAAGATCGGAAAACTCACCAATCCGGTCCTGTCGGAACCATGACGCCATGGTTCATCTCGGCTCGTCCTTTCATCCAAAAATAATTTCTACTGGCTGAAGGTCCTTCATGCTTTAACAACAGCTTGGGGTTGATCGATATTCAAATCGTTCGCATCCCCGAGTCCGTGCGATTGCCAGACCGGAAGGACCTCGACGAACCTTTGATCATCACCGAACGGTTCGGATTGTCGGAGACGCCTTGGTGCAAGAACCTATGGCGGGCAATTTTTAAATCTGTCGTTCCGACGCACGGGAATTCCGCATCAAGCCATAAACTGATTAAAAAAACTAGCTCAATTGGCCCAGACCATGTGTGGAACATGCTCGGAGGACGCTTTCCTGAAGAAATCGTTCTGTCTGACCCAAGGCTACGGCTAGCGGTACATGGGGCGGAGAAATCACATGAACATCCACGCCGCTAGGGATCGTCAGACCAGGTTCCACTGCGCCAGTAAAAACATGCACTTTCTTTCCCATTCCCTGCGCCTGCCGGATCACCAGACCCGGCCCCTTGCCCTGCAAAGAAGTCTTATCCAAACGTCCTTCCCCAGTGAAAACGAGATCCGCGGCCTTGATTCGGGCGGACAAATTCAACCAATCAGAAACCAGTTTGGCGCCGGAAATCATCCGGCCACCAGCAAAAGAAAGTAGCCCGAAAGCAATCCCGCCGGCGGTGCCCGTTCCGGGAACTTCTGTCAGTGAGAACGATTGCCCACCAAGTTGGGTCAACATCTTCGCGATCCGGTGGGAGGCTAGATCCATCCGCTCAACATCCTCCCTGCGTAGCCCCTTTTGCGGGCCATAAATCGTGGCCGTCCCCTGAGGACCCAGCAATGGATTGGTGACATCACAGGCTAGAAAAAGAGGCGGGAACGTTGGCGAGATTTTTCCGCTCAGCGATCCTATTCTGGCCCAGTTGGCAGGAACAAGTGGTTCGACTATGCGCCCAGTTGTATCCAGGGCTTCCAACCCCAAAACGCCAAGCGCACCAAGACCCAGGTCATTCGTGGCGCTTCCACCTAGCCCTAAAAGAATCGCCTTAGCCCCCTGCCCGGCCGCCTTCTGTAATAGTTGCCCAGTCCCGCGGGTATCGGTTTGCCAAGGATCCCGATGGTTTGCTTGTAAAAGTGACAATCCGCTGGCCGATGCCATCTCGACCAGGGCAATCGTATCCCCCTCCTTCAACGATAAACCAGTTAACCGAGCCCGGGCACCCTCAGGCATTTGGGCCCACTGTACCCAACCCAATTCCGCACAGATTGGCTGATGCCTTGGTCCCGCCACCATCACTTTCTCCATCCGACCCCCGGAAGCCCGAGAAAGAATGGAGGCAAACCCCTCTCCCCCGTCGGTCAGGGGACATAAATCAACCTGCCAACCAGGGTATTCCTTCACCCATAATTCGGCGATGACTTCGCAAGCGCGGATTGCCCCCAAAGCATCTTTAAATTTATCCAAAGCTAGAAGAAGACGCATCGCCCATAAATGTGCCTAGTTTATCAAGAGAATCCAACTCATCTGCCTCATAGGCATTATACCCGGACAAGTAGTTCGTTCAATTAGGCCTGATCCTTCTCTGCGTTCTCTTTCGCCTCAGAGAGGTTTTCTCCTGACAGACATCCGCAAATCCCCACCCAGAGATTTTTTAGTGCGGTTCCTATTAGAGGATCTCCTCCTTTGTCCGCAGGGATCGGAAGCGTTTCCACGCCTCGTCCCATAGTGGGGTTGATTGGGGTTGAAAATTTACGATTGGGAAGGAGTCACGCACGACCTGCCGGATTCCCAGCAGACCGTTGACCCGCCCCAAGCCCGCCGCCTGCACAAGAAGATTCCCGATGGCGGTCGCCTCAATCGGCCCGGCCACGACGGTGCATCCCGTGGCATCCGCCGCCATCTGATTCAAAAGACGGTTCTGACTTCCGCCTCCAACGATGTGGAGGGTCCGGATTTTACCACGGCAGAGTTTCTCGACCGAAAGAATCACTTCACGATAGGCGAGGGCCAGACTTTCCAGACAGGCACGAACGAAGGCGCCATCGGATGAAGGCACCACCTGTCCGGTGGATTTTGCATGCTCCGAAATTCTGCGCGTCATCTCCCCTGGGGCGTTCCATGAAGAAAGAAAAGGATTCAGCAGAGTCACCAACGGTTTCGCCTCCCCTGCCAAGCGGGTGATCGTCCCGTAATCCATCTCCCGACCCTGCTGGGCAAAGTCCCGACGGCACTCCTGCACGAACCAGAGGCCCGCGATGTTTTTCAACAGACAAATGGTGTGATCAAACCCTGCTTCGTTCGTCATCCCCTGCTCAAAACAGGCCTGACTAAGAAGCGGTTCGGCTCGCTCCACACCGAGAAGCGACCACGTCCCCGAACTCAGGTAGGCCCAACCCTCGCCCTCCGCCGGAACCGCCGCAATCGCCGCCTCGGTGTCGTGAGAGCAGGAAGCAACAACCTGACACGTGGCGGGCAATCCGGTGGCTCGGATCGTTTTAACCGAAATAGGTCCCAGAGGCCTCCCGGAAGCAACGATCTCTGGGAGAAGAGATGCAGAAATTCCAACCTCTTCCACCAGATCCGTGGCCCAACCCCTTCCCTGGGGGTCGTAAAACTGGGTCGTACTGGCCAAGGACACCTCGCTAGCAGGGCGACCACCAATAAAATAATTCAGGTAATCCGCCACCGGCAGAAACTTCACACTCTGTCCCACCTCCTCCCTTTTTGATTCGGCATCGGCGGCAAGTTGGTAGAGCGTGTTAAAGGGCATGAACTGCAGTCCCGTCCGGGCAAAAATCTTCGCTTTTCCGATCTTTTTTAGAACCCGCGGAAAGATCTTCTCATTCCGGACGTCCCGGTAGCAGTAGGGATCGCGGGCTGCGGATCCGTCTTTGGGAAGATAGACGATGTCCACTCCCCAAGTGTCACAGCTGACGGAGTCG
>CAIVGD010000259.1 GCA_903905395.1 uncultured Verrucomicrobiota bacterium | reverse complement strand
CCGCAGGATTACATGGAAGATCACCAGAATGCGGCACGACTGGTGGTGACGGGAGCTTTCCTTCGAGGAATGAAAAACGCCCGAACGGACCCGGAGGTTGCTCCTTACGACAAGCCAGTGGCGTTGTATCACGCACTCCCTCATGGGTTGCACGATGGATTGCGGCAAAAAATCGCACCTCATTTTTTCACGGATATTGGGATGGTTCTTGCCCGCAAGCGCGCAATGCTCGCCTGCCACGCTTCCCAAAAAGTGTGGCTCGATGTCAGCCAAGGAATGAATGCCTACCTAGATGAAATGGAAAGCATGAGTCGTGATGTCGGGCGCATGAGTGGAAACCTTGAATTCGCCGAAGGCTGGCGGCGCCACTCCCACCTAGGCTTCGGTCCCGAAGCATTCGACCCGATGGCAGACTTGCTTAAATCACAGAAAAAACATAAAAAGTAAAATACCTATGGCACGCCCGATCAGTAAACTCGCTCCCGATTGGTGGGATTACACTACGCTCGACCCGTACCTTTTGTCCGAGGCGGCTAGCATTGATGAAAAGAAACTCCGCGGATTGTCGCGTCCAGGATTCAAAATTCATTTCTACGATACCGTTCAGGAATTCTATGCCGCCGAGGCTCTGGAATACATCGAAGCGTGGCGGTCGAGCACTCCGGATAATCCGGCGGGCATTTGCGGACCGATCGGTCCGACCGAGCAACTCCCAATCGTGGCGCAGATGGTGAACGCTCTCGGACTTAATCTGCAAAAACACGACGCCCATTTCTGGGGGATGGACGAATGGGTGATCGATGGGAAGACCGTGGAGACTGGGCATCCGCTTTCCTTCGCCAAAGCGGACAAGGATCTTTGCTTTAACCGGGTCGAAAAACATCTCCGCATCCCGGAAAGAAATTTACATTTCCCCACGGGGGATCTGGGTGCGTACAAGAAAAGCTACGACGGCATTCGTTGTGTCGTCATGCAGGGGGGGCAGGGGGAGATTAAGCACTGGGCCTTTAATGATCCGGTCGAACGCTCGGGAAAACACAAGGACGCGCCACCCAGCCCATCGGAATATCGCAAGTTGGCTACTCGCAAAGTCAAACTTCATCCGGTTACGATCACGCAAAACGCACGCACCAGCGGGGGTGGGAATGTCGCACTCGTGCCCACGCATGCAGCCACAGTCGGGCCGGTCGAAACGTGGAAGGCGGATCGAGTCTCGATTTGGCATCCCGGCCACCATGACAATCCTTTTGGGTTGCGGTTGACGGCTTTGATGATTTCGAAACAGGTGCCGGATTCCTCTGTTCCCATGTCCCTTCTAGCGGATCACCCTGATGTCCATTTTCACTACCTCCGGAGTGGGTTGGGTCGGGTCGAAGTGGAAATGCACTAAGAATTTTTATGAAGCCATATCGTCTCAATCGTCTTTTCAATGCCAAATCGGGCCACTGCTTGGATGTAGCCATCGATCATGGATTCTTTAACCAGCCGGGCTTTCTTTCTGGGATCGAAGACATGGCGAAAGCTGTGGCTACAATGGTGGCCGCGGGTCCCGATGCCGTGCAGCTGACCGTCGGACAGGCTCGTCATTTGCAAGCTCTCCCAGGACGGCAAAAGCCCGCTCTGGTTCTGCGCACCGATGTGGCCAATGTCTACGGTCTCGAGCTCCCTAAGGTGGCTTTAAGTGCGACGATTGCGGAGCCTGCCCTGCAGGCCGTCCGTCTGGATGCGGTGTGCATGTGCGTGAATCTTTTCCAGATTCCCGGAGCTCCCGAGGTGACCAACCAGTGCATGGAAAATATCTGCGCCCTTAAGCTGGAGAGCGAGAAATACGGCATGCCCATGATGGTGGAACCTCTTGTGTTCCGCCTCAACGCCGAGGCGGGTGGATACATGGTCGATGGCGATCTCACAAAAATTCAACACCTCGTGCGTCAGGCGGTGGAGTTGGGGGCGGATCTGATCAAGGCCGACCCAACAGATGACGTCAGCGTATATCACAAGGTAATCGAGATAGCGGGAGGCATTCCTGTGTTGGTACGGGGAGGCGGCAAGGCCCCCGATAAGGAAATTCTTGATCGCACCGAGGGCCTCATGAAGCAAGGAGCTTCTGGAATCGTGTATGGACGGAACGTGGTCCAGCACGCCAATCCAGCCGGCATGGTGGCCGCTCTAATGGCGATCGTTCATGACGGAGCCACCGCCAAACAGGCGGCCATCAAACTAAAATCCAAGTGAAAACACTCCGCCTTGGCATTATTGGGGGAGGGTTGATGGGACGCGAAGTCGCATCGGCGGTGAGTCGCTGGTGTGCGTTGGAAGATGTGGGGGTGGGTTGTGAAATCACGGCGGTGTGTGATCTCCAGTTGTCCGTACGGGAATGGTTTCGAAAAATTCCGTCCATTAAACTTCTCACGGCTGATTCTGCGGAGTTATTGAAGAGGGAGGACGTGGATGCGGTTTATGTGGCGGTGCCGCACCATCTCCATGAAAAGTTGTATTCGGATGTGTTGAAGTCGGGCAAAGATCTGCTGGCCGAAAAACCTTTCGGCATCGATCTTGCGGCAGCCAGGTCGATCGCCCGGCAGGCTTCTGACCTCAAAAGATTTGTCCGGTGCAGTTCCGAGTTTCCATTTCTGCCGGGAGCCCAGCGGGTCTTTGGGCTGGCCAGAGACGGGCAATTGGGTCGCCCGATCGAAGCGCGTTCCGCCTTCCTTCACTCGAGCGATCTGGATCCGTCCAAAACGATCAATTGGAAGCGACAAAATGCAACCTGTGGAGCCATTGGGGTGATGGGAGATTTAGGAATGCATGTCATGCACATTCCTCTGCGTCTGGGTTGGAAACCCAAACGGGTTTATGCCCAACTGCAAAAAATCTACACCGAACGTCCCGATGGGAAGGGTGGGAAGGCGTTGGCTGATACCTGGGACAACGCTACTCTGCACACGGATGTGGTAGTGAGGGGAGAGGAGATTCCTCTGCGTCTGGAAATGAAACGTCTGTCTCCGGGGGAGACCAACAGCTGGAGTTTTGAGGTGCTGGGCACGGACGGAGGGGCGCGTTTCTCCACGAAGGATCCGAAAGCGCTGTGGCTTTTTGAAAGAGGTAAGGAACAGTCTTGGCGTAGGATCGATCTGGGTTTTTCCACCCCGTTCAAAACCGTGACTGGCGGGATCTTTGAGCCGGGTTTCCCGGATATCCTCCAGCAGATGCTCGCCGCCTTTGCCAGCGAGCGCGCGGGTTTGCTGGGAGATCGATTTGGTTGTGTGACTCCCAAGGAAGCGGTAGAGAGCCACGAGGTCTTTGCGGCGGCTTTACAATCCCAAGCTACCCGGGCGGCGGTCCCGTTGGCTGCAACTGCCTAGCCTCTCCTAAGGAATCCATGGTGAAAGGATCTAAAAAAAAATCCGAGGCTTCGTCGATACGCCAAGGGATTCTCGCAGGAGGGAACTGGATCCTGGATCGGATTAAGATTGTCGGTGTTTATCCGGCGCAGGACCATCTTGACAACATACGGGAGGAAAGTTTTTGCAGCGGGGGTACTCCCTTCATTGTTCTGAAAGATCTGGCGCGGTTATGGGTCCCTTTTCCATTGGAAGGGATCGGACCAGTCGGGATGGATGAAGCGGGGCAGTGGATTTTGCGGGAATGTGCCAAACATTTGGGATTTATGGAGTCCATCCGAGTCTGAAAATCCTAGACTGTCCCTCTCGTAGTAGCGGCCGAAGCAAAGGGTGGGGTCCTCGGGCAAAAATCTGGCAAAACGCCCTCGAGCTTTCCTTTCGTCAGGCTTGGCGTCGGTCTCCGGAAAAAGCGCTGGAATCAGGTTCGGTTGAAATTGTAGGGAATCGAGACGGTCTGTGCTTTTGCGTCAAGTTGCAGGACAACTGGATTTGGACGAGGGCCAGAAAGCGCAACCAGCTGCTTTGTACGCGTGGAGATACTTTGGAGATTTTCATTGGTCAGCATGGCCAACCCAGCTACTTGGAATTTCATATCGCCCCGAACGGGACTCTTTTGCAGCTTCGCTGGCCCGATGCAGATTCGGTGGAAACAACCCGTAAGGAGACGGATCTGAAACAGTTCACATTTGTCGATAATACGTTCCGGTTCCGGGTCGGTCGAAGGACAAAGGGCTGGTGGGTTTGTGGACTTCTGCCTTTCGCTTCTATTTCAGGCAACGAGCCCTGTTCTCGGGATCTGGGCTGGGATCTGCATTTTGCCCGTTATGATTACGGGAAGGATCGCAAGAGCCGTATCCTCTCCTCGACCGCACCGCTACGGCGACCTTTTTTTCATCGTCGTAACGAATGGAACCATGTCCGGCTGGTGTGACAGAACTCCCTTAGCCACTCCATCGAGCAGGCTGGGTCCAACCGAAAGGACTCAGAACATGAAAAGAAAACGCTAAGCGACGGAAGACAGGAAGAGGAAGGCAATCGATGGAGGTATGGAGTGAGGTTGCTTTTTTAAAGACAAGACAAAGGCAGTTGGATTCCGAAAGCTTGAGCTACCTTAGTGGAAAAAAGCGCCCGCGCCTCTGGTTCGCTCAAGTGAAGCCAGGTGCAAATATTTTGCACGCCTTCGTCTGGGGCTAGCGCGGATCCCGCCATGGTTCCGGTAATGGGAGAGCGGACAACCCGATCCTGCCCGACCTCCACATCGATACACGCAATACGATAGCGCCCAGGGGGAGCGCCAGCAGCCGCCATGCAGTCTGTCGTGAAAAGGGCCTTTCCGGGCGGCTTTGCTCGGAAGAAGTTTTTCAACACGAATGGGGGCAGGTGGATTCCGTCCGGAATAAAAAAAGCGGTCAGTTCATCCCGGCTGAGCAAGCGCTGGATGATGTTGTCGTGGCGCGGTAGCTCTGCGGGAGTACCGTTTCCGAGGTGGGTGCAAAAAAGTGCTCCAGCGGAGATTGCCGCATCGATGTCGCTTTCCGTTGCGTTGGTGTGTCCCAAGGATATTTGTATGCCCTGAGCGCGGGCGGTTCTGATTAAGGTGGTGCTCCCTGGCCACTCAGGCGCCAAGGTGATGAGCTTGATGTGACCATGGGCCGCCTTCTGGAGTCGTTCCAAATCCGCCAGATTCGGCGGACCCATGAAGCGGGGATCATGCGCTCCGTGGTACCCAGACTTCGGAGAAAGCCATGGACCCTCGATATGATAGCCGCAGATCGCAGCGGAAAGTATCGGGTTCTTGGCCCGGATGGATTCAAAATTTTCCAACTTGGCGCAAAGAGAGGAGATCGAGTCTGTGATTAGGGTTAGAAAAAAACGTTGGGTTTCGTGGGAGGCCAGCCCCTCTACCGCCCGGCTAACTTCCGTGGCGGCCAAGCCCGGCTGTTGAAAGTCCACCCCCGCGAACCCATTGACTTGAATGTCCAGCAGACTGGATTTCATTATCCTAAAAACAGAGGATGGATATGCCGCTGAAAAAGATTGGTGGTGACGCAGGCAGAAATCTTGGCCTGGGCCTGATCCAACGCGTTCTGGTAACGATCTCCCATTTCGGCCGCCACTTTGAAACTGACGTGGAGAAGTTGGCGGAAAGACGGATTAAATCGTGGTTGGGATGAATCATGGGCGAGGGTGGCGGCGAAGGTCCGGCCATCCCATCCGTTGACCTCTGCCGGCTGTGGGAGATGAGAGCGGTCGATATCAATGACCGTCGCATAGGGTTGGCTGAGTTCATCGATTCGAGCCAGAGCTTGGATGTAAATTTCCCGGGCCACGGAGAGGCCATCCCCACCCGCTAAAGAAAGACCAATCAACTCCTCCAGCCAGGTCGTCCCCGCCGTTTTCAAATGGAGACCCGCGTCGTGCTTGGCCAAAAGAGTACGGATCGGGCCGTAGAGCGAGAACTTATCGCTCCCAGAGTGGACACTGATTTTCAGATTGGCGGGCAAGCCGAACTCCGCCACGGCCAAGCGGATCGCGGTGAGGTCCTGCGCAAATTCGCGGGTGAACTGGCCAACATTTCCCACGTAATCCACGCCTTTATTAAAGCGTCCGCTGAATTTCGGAGCGATGGTCTGAACGCGCACGCCTTCCCCGGCCAGGGCTCCGAGGATGAGGTAAAGATCGAACGGGGATTGAGGGGTTTCCGCTTCATCCGTGGAAACTTCCGCGATGAAGCTTTTTTCCCCTTTGGCCTTGGCAATGTGGCGGTGGATCCGGCCGGCCTCGCGAATGGCGGAGGCGTAGAGCGAGAGGAAACTTTCGATCTCCCTTTCACTAATTGCGTCTGTTTTCCCCAATTCGGGGAGTTTTCGGCCCACGATGGATTGCAGAGTGGCCCGGACGGCGGTCGTATCCTCCGGCGTCGCCGGTTGACGGATAAAATCGGCCACATCGATTGTGTAAAAGTCGCAGTACGGTAGGAAGCGATCCACCGTCTTCAGGCCAATGTGATCGGCATCGAGGTGATAGGGGCGGGTCCATCCGGCGGTTTGCACCGCCTTTTGAGCGGCAAGCTGGGTGTCGGCGGGTCCGGTACCGATCAGATTGTGTTCCCGGTTGGATTTATTCCAAACGGGGGTGATGGCAATGCCCTTGGAGGCGGCTTGTTGCAGGGCGGCGAGTTGGGCCACGCCTTGTTTTCCAAAGCGGTCGCCCAGCCCGAGGGAAAATTTTTCGAGGGTCATCACAAGAATGGTCCTAGAGCAGGGAGGCGGAGGCTCGGTCTAGAAAGCACCAGGTGGAGGGATGCTTTTGTAGGATGGAGGAGGGATGAAGGGGTGAGATTTTCCCCTTTAGGCAATCCCGCACAGCCTTGGCTTTACGCCGGTCCGGCACTGTGCAGATAACGACTTTTGATTTCATGATTTGTTGGACGGACATCGAGATGGCCCGACGCGGCACTTGGGCCAGTGTTTTAAACCACCCTTCGCCCATTTGCTGGCGGCGACAGGCTTCATCGAGTTGGACGACCAGATAGGGCGTATGGGTTTGAAAATCTGCAGGCGGATCGTTGAATGCCAGATGCCCGTTTTCCCCGATTCCAGCGAAGCAGACATCGATAGGATGCTGTCGCAGGATGGTGCCGACCCGACGGCACTCGGCCGGTGCGTTTTGCTCTCCGTTTATGTAGTGGAAGGCGGCTAGGGGGAGGGGCAACTTCGAGACAAAGCGCTCCCATAGGTATTTACGGAAAGAGGCGGGATGGGTGATGGGAACGCCCACATATTCGTCGAGGTGAAAAGCGGTGACCCGGGTCCAATCAATCCCTGATTGAGCCGTGAGGTGATCGATCATGGCAAACTGGGATGCTCCAGTGGCGACGATGATGTTGGCCCTGCCTTTTCGCTGAAGGGCATGGCGGATACACTGGGCGCCGAGTTTTGCGGCGGCGGCCCCCATTTTCTGTTGGGTGGCAGAGATGCGGAGATGAATGGCGGATTTATTTCTCATGGGATGCAGTTGGCTTTCTGTGGGGTTAGGGTGAAGGAGGGGCGCAGGATTCGCGGAAAATAACTTTTCCAGAAATGATCACCGCAGGATGTGTTCCGACCGGAGAGGAGAGTATTCGAAAAGTGGCGGCGGCTATTTCGGAGACCGGCTGCCGGAGGGTGGTCAATGGGGGGATGGACTGTGCCGAAGAGGAGATATCATCGATCCCCGTTATCGAAAGATCCTGAGGGATGCGCCATCCAGCTTCCGCCAACCGACGCAAAAGGGCGAGAGCGATCGAATCTTCGGCGGCCAAGAGAGCCGTTGGCTTTATGGGAAGGCTCCGGATGGATTCGAGGGTATGCTCGGCAATTTCGTTGTCGTCGCCATCAAAGGATATAAAAAAGCCTTGG
>CAIVGD010000258.1 GCA_903905395.1 uncultured Verrucomicrobiota bacterium | reverse complement strand
CCCGCGCTTTCTGCTGGAAGTGGGGGAAGAAGAAGGGTCGGAGAGAACGATCAGGGATCACACCATTGCCCCAAAGCAGGTGACGGCTTTCGTTTCGGTCATGCAGGGATGCGATATGCACTGCTCGTTCTGCATTGTGCCAACCACGCGAGGGAAAGAGCGTTCGCGACCGATCGCGGAGATCGTGGAGGAAGTGCGGGGCTTGGTGGAACAAGGGGTGAGGGAAGTCACCCTCCTGGGCCAGATAGTCAATATGTACGGCCGGCGGGAGATTCCGGCGATCAAAGGAAAATCGGCTTTTGTGCAACTTCTGGACGAATTGGAAAAAGTGGTGGGATTGGAACGTCTGCGTTTCACTTCTCCGCATCCCCGCGGGATGAAAGCGGATCTGATGGGGTCTTATGGAAGGCTCTCGAAACTTTGCGAGCATCTGCACTTGCCGGTGCAATCGGGTTCAGACCGGATCCTGAAACGCATGGGGCGCGGCTACACCGCAGATCAGTACCGCAAAATTATCGATCAGGTTCGTCAGGTCTGTCCCGATGTGGGACTGACCACGGATGTCATCGTGGGTTATCCTGGGGAGACGGAGAAGGATTTTCAGGCAACGCGGCGGCTCATGGAGGAGGTGGAATTTGATAACGCCTTTATCTTCCGGTATTCGTCCCGCGAGGGGACCAGGGCCACCAAGGAAACCGGCCGGGAAATTTCTGAAAAAGTGAAAGAGGAGCGGAATCGGGAGCTACTCGAGGTACTCGATCGGCAGGCGGAGGTCAGCGCGAAGAAACGGATTGGGACCCTGACGGAGATTTTGGTGGAGGGGCCCAGCAAAACCAATGAGAGGCGTCTGGCGGGACGTACCCGGCAGAATCGGCCGGTAGTTTTTGATGGAGGGTCGCGCCATCTTGGGCAACTTCTCACGGTGCGAATAACCGAATCGACAGGGTTTACCGATTACGCGGATCCGGCCATCCTAGATTGACTGCTCCTATGATCTACTCCTTCTCACTTTCTCAGGTGGCCGTCTGGCTGGGTTTCGGACTTCTGCTGACCCATGGGTGGGGACTTTTCGATTACGCCAAATCGAGCGCGTGGTGGAAGTCTTTTCCCCGTTCCGACATGGCGGGGGGAGGCCTGCTGACGCTTGCCACGATTTGGGCGGCCTGGTTGGCGGGGACGATAAATCTCATGGAATACACGCGCTTCCGTCCTCTTTTCATTCTTGGTGTGATCGGGTTGGGCGTGACGAGCTGGCTTTATGTGCGCGAGTTCATCGCGGTGCGGGCGTTGGGCGTGCTTCTCCTTTTAGGTGCGAATGTTTTGCTCGATGCGGCTTTTTTGCGTGAAGACGCGGCGCGGTTGGTCGTGGTGGCCTACGCCTACGTGATCATCGTCAAAGGGATGTTCATGGTGGGTGCGCCGTATCTCCTGCGGGATGCGATCGATTGGGGGTTTGCTACCCCGGCGCGGGGGAAAGCGTTCTTAGGGGTGGGGCTGTTTTTCGGAATCGTTTTATTGGGATTGGGTTTGTTTGTTTATTAAAAACCTGATGTCTCGTCGGGACGCCCATCCGGAACTCTGAGATGAAAATTCTCGTTCTGCGCGGTGGAGCCCTCGGCGATTTTCTGCTCACTTTGCCTGCGGTGGCGGGATTGCGGGAGCATTGGCCTGAGGCGGAGATAGAGATGGTCGTGGCGCGAAAATTCGGGGAGTTGGTGACGGGTCCGCACGCGGTGAATGCGGTGAGACCGATTGATCGGCCTGGGTTGGCGGGTTTCTATGCGCGAGGAGGGAAGTTGGATGGCGAGTGGTCGGACTACTTTACGGAATTTGATCTAACGATTTCCTATCTGTTCGATCCTGACGAGGTCTTTGCCGAGAATTGGAGGAGGGCTGGCGGGACCGGTGAATTTCTTTCCCTCGATCCGCGGAATCCGGGAGAGGCGGCATGGAAACACTTGGCCAAGCCTCTTCATGAGTTGGGCTTGGGACCAGGTGATTCGAGCCGTTTACACGGTGCGGATTTGGTTAAAGAAAAACCGAAACAAGGTGGGGAAAAAAAGGTCAGGGTGACGATTCATCCGGGGAGTGGGGGGAAGAAAAAGTGTTGGCCATTGACCGAATGGGTTCGGGAACTGGATGAGGTGGATATTCCTGTGCCGTTGGAGATTACTTGGCTGGCGGGGGAGGCGGAGAGAGATCTTTTGCTGGGGGTGCCGGAGAAGTGGCGTACTGGGGCGCACCGAATCCTGCTGGAGCGGCCACTGCCGGAGGTTTTCGGGGTTTTGCATTCGTCGGATTTGTATTTGGGGCACGATAGTGGGATCAGTCATCTGGCTGGTTGGAGTGGTACGAGGTGTGGACTTTTGTTTGGGCCGAGTAATCCGGCCATCTGGGCCCCGCCGGGGGCTCATGTAAAAATCTGGAGCCGCGGGGGAGAATGGCCGAAGAAAGGGGAGTGGGCGAAGTGGATAGAGGGATTACTTTGAAAAGGTGAACTCAGCACGGGGTCTGAGGACGCGGGACGCAGGCGCAGATTTTGGATGT
>CAIVGD010000257.1 GCA_903905395.1 uncultured Verrucomicrobiota bacterium | reverse complement strand
CGGCGGGGGGCGAGAGTGGGGATGGACGAGTAGGGGGGGGGAATCCAGAGTGGCGGAATGGGTTCCAGACTGATGAGCCAAACCGAGTTGATGGCGTGGAAAAACAAAGCACGCCGTTGGGTGGTCCTTGGGTTGGTGGGATTGGCGACGGGGGTGTTTGGCGTGGGTCTCATGACCCTGCAAATGAGTTATGCGATGCTGAAAAAGACCGATGTCATGCAGGATGCAGGCACCCGTGTGATGAGCGACGAGCGGGTCAGAAAGAAACTGGGTCAACCCCTGCGATTAGGCTGGGCGGTCTCTGGGGAGATTGAGGATCTGCCGGACCGGGGAACGGCACGGCTGGATTTTAGTCTGCTGGGGTCGAATGGGAGGGCGGCGGTGACCTTGCGGGCGGACAAATGTCCAACGGGTCAGTGGAGATATCTGCTCTTGGAGGTGAAGCCAATCGGCGGAGAAGCTATTTCCTGTGCGGATGGAGCTACCGGAGCCAGCGAAACGAATTAGTGGGCCCCGGCGGATGTCTCGGTCGCAGGAAGAGACTTAGCGACGGATTCCTTGTTATCGACGATGGTTTCCAGGGCGGCATCGAGCTGGTCTAGGCCGTGTTTCTGAATGATGTCGCGGATATGGGGGAGATAATCGGTGTCGGGGCAGTATCCGGAAGCCAGAATCCCCGAGACGAATTTCACGCCTGACTTTTCGCCCACGTATTTGTGATAACGCTCGTTGGCCATCAGGAATTGGGAATAGCCCTGGAAGCCGGCGGCGAGGGTGGGATAAGCGCGGAAATCGGCGGTGGTGTCCACCCCGCTATCCCGCGTGGGCATATTCAAAGCGCGGGGGCCGCTCCATGTATCGAAGGCTTTCATCCCGAAAAAATTATTATAATCCTTGGCGAGGAGGCTGTTGCCGTAGCCGGATTCGAAGATGGCCATGGCGAGGACGGCCGAGGCGGGGATCTGGGTGGTGGTCTGGATGAGCATGGCTTCGGGGATCGCATTTTCGAGGAAGCGGCGTTGACGTCCGTTGGCGGAGTCGAGAATTTTGGAGATGCGGGTGGCAAGGCCGAGGATGTCGGTGGTGTCGGAGCTTTGGGAGGCGATCAGGCGGGCGATGCGCAGGTCCCGTTCTTCCAGCTCCTTGCGCTGGGCGAGACGGTTTTGGAGGGAGCTCCATTTTTCCTCCAAGTAGCTTTTGGAAAGAGCGGCGGAAAACCGAGTGACGCCGATAAGGGAGAAAACGGCCACGCCGAATAGAATCAGCCAGGCAAAATTCGATACGACCAAGGTGCCGACTAAACCTAGGCGAAACCTGGGTTTTTTGGCAAAGGTTTTACGGGCGATGGCCCCGGTCAAATCAACGATCTGAGGCATGGATTAAATTCTAGGACGGTCTGGCAGGCCGTCAACCACTTGCCCAAAAGAAATACAATTACAAATGGCTTATAATCAACGGAATCTTTTTAAAAATAGGGAATGGATCTGATTTATGGGTGGGCTTGGGTGGGGGGTTTGAGAATGGAGGCGATGATGGAGACAGCGAGGACGGCGAGGACGAAGCCGAGGGTGAGGGGGATGGGGAACAGGATCCAGCCCGAAAGGAGCATTTTGATCCCAATAAACACCAGAATTACGGATAAACCTATGTTCAGGTAGGCGAAGAGATTGAGCAGGCCGGCAATGGCGAAGTAGAGGGCGCGCAGTCCCAAAACCGCAAAGGCGTTGGACGTGAGGACAATGAAGGGGTCCCGAGTGATCGCCAGGATGGCGGGAATGGAGTCGAGCGCGAACACCAGATCCGTAGTTCCCAGGGCAATGAGGACAAGAAAGAGGGGAGTGCCGGCCCAGCGCCTGCCTTGGCGGACAAAGAAGCGGTTGTCGTGGAATTCCGGAGTGATAGGGATGAAGCGCCGGGCCAGACGGACGAGGGGATTCTGATCGGGCTGAACCTTGGCGGCATCACCCTTGAGGAGCTTGATTCCAGTGTAAATTAAAATGAAGCCGAAGATGTAAATCAGCCAGTGGAAGCGATTGATCAAGGCGATGCCTGTGAAAATGAAGATGGCCCGGAGAAAAAGGGCCCCGATGATTCCCCAGAAGAGGGCGGGGAACTGGGCCTTCTCCGGAACCGCGAAGTACCGCAGGAGAACGGCGAAAACGAAAACGTTATCCACGCTGAGAGAAAGTTCGACGACATAGCCGGTGAAAAATTCCAATGAGTGAGGCACGCCCAAGGTCAAGGCGATCAGGCCGCCGAAGGCCAAGGCTAAGGCCACCCATCCTGCGGTGGCCATGAGGGAGCGGCGGAGATCGACGGGCCGGGGATCCCGGTGAAAGAGAATCAAGTCGGTCGCCAGCAAGGCCAGAACCAGCGGCCCAAAGAGGATCCAACCTAGATGAAGATGGTGTCCAGCCATAATGTGTGTTGGTAGCAGGACGAGTTGGGGAGGCCAAGAGGAAGTGACTCGAAGCGTGACAGGAGGGGAGGGGCAAGGGCACTTTGTAGGATATGAGCAACAAAACTCTGGAAGGAAAAGTGGGGCTGGTTTTCGGCGTAGCCAACAAGCGAAGCATCGCCTGGGGCATTGCCAAGGCGTGGGCAGATGCGGGAGCCAAGCTGATCTTCAATTATCAGGGGGAGCGGTTGAAGGAGAACGTGGAGGAGTTGGTCACCACCTTCGGGGCGGACACCCCTGTGGCGCCTTGCGACGTGAGCCAAGATGCGGAGATCGCCAAGTTCTTTGATTTTGTGAAGGGTAAAACTCCGCGGGTGGATCTTCTCCTGCACAGCGTGGCTTTTGCGCCCAAGGAAGCGCTGGAGGGCAATTTTGTGGATACCTCTCGGGAAGCTTTCCGCGTGGCGCACGATATCAGTGCCTACTCACTGGTGGCGTTGAGTAGGGCGGCGGCCCCTTTAATGGCGGCGGGAGGCAGTATCGTGACCATGACCTACTATGGGGCGGCAAAAGTGGTGCCTCGCTACAATGTGATGGGGGTGGCCAAGGCGGCATTGGAGGCCAGCGTGCGGTATTTGGCTTACGATTTGGGGCCGAAAAAGATTCGGGTCAATGCGATCAGTGCCGGGCCCGTAAATACTTTGGCGGCGCGCGGAATCAGTGGATTTGCCGCCATGCTCGCGCATTACGAGGAGCACGCCCCGCTCAAGCGGAACATCACGCTGGAGGAGTTGGGGGCCACTGGGGTGTTTCTAGCCTCGGATGGTTCGGCTGGGATCACGGGACAGACACTCTACGCCGACTCGGGTTACAGCGTGATGGGCATGTGAAGTCGGTCGCGATTCGACCCCGGAAACTTCTGCTCTGGGACATCGACGGGACCCTGTTGCACACCGGCGAGGCGGGGAAAATCGCCCTCTGCCGAGCCATGGATAAACTTCACGGAGGGAAGTCGGACTTCCAAGGGATCGAAATTGGGGGGCAGACAGACAAATGGATCGCGGAGCAGTTGCTCGGGCGGGAGGGAAAACCGAATGGACCTGAAGAGATTACCCGCTTTCTAGATGTTTATGTGGAGTGTTTGGCCGAGGAGTTGCCCCGACGGGATGGAGGTCTGCATCTCGGCGTGCTGGGTATTCTGGAGGAGGCGCACCAAAGGACGGAACTCGTGCAGGCTTTGCTTACGGGAAATATCGAGATAGGGGCGCGACTCAAACTGACCCGCTATGGTGTAAATCACTTTTTTGAGTTTGGGGCTTTCTCGGACGATTCTTCCATCCGCAATGAACTGGGACCCTATGCGAGACGCCGGGCGCGGGAGCGTCATGGGGAGGAGTTTCCGCCGGAACGGATTTTCGTGATCGGTGACACGCCGCACGATGTGGCCTGTGCGCGGGCGATTGGGGCCCGGGCGATCGCGGTGGCCACGGGCTCTTTCACCGAACAGCAGTTGCGGGATTGTGGGGCGGATGCGGTGTTTAGCGATTTAGCTCATCCCGAGGCTTTTTTTCAGCTTTTGGACCTCTGACCGAACGGGAAAAGGATTCTTTTTCCAACCCCCGGAGGAGGTAGTCGGGCCAGGGGATGGCGCGGAATCCGGCGGTCTCGGCTGGCCCCTCCTCACCGGGGTCGCAGATTACCAAGGGGGAGAACGCAGGGAATTTTGATGAAGCGACAGCGAGGCCCTTAAGATCGGCAGTCGAGTAGCGTCCGGTCTTCACCTCCACGATCCACCGCCCCCAATTTCCTTGGATCACCCCATCCACTTCCCATGGTTCCGCCCTCCAGTAGTGCACTTGCTGACCGGCGTTCCAGGCATGGGCTAGGCAGGCATTCTCGACCCATCGTCCCCACCGCGAGGGGTCGGTACGCGGTCCGGGTGCCGAAGAGGATGTCCCCCCAAGGAGCAGCCCGTGATTCAGTGCGACCAACTTCGGAGGAGATTTCCGGCGGCGGATTTCATCGCCCGACCACTTCGGCACCGGAGCCACCAGATAGGCCTCCCGCAGAAGATCCAAATAATGAGAAATGGTCTCCAGGGCTCCCTTCTCTGCGAGAGAGCCCGCGATTTTCTCAAGCGAGAGTATCTCGGCGGGATGGGCCATCGCGAGAGCGAAGATCTGCCGGAGTAGGGCCGGCTTACGCACCTGTTCTAACTGCAAAATATCGCGTCCGATGGCCGGCTCGACAATCGAATCCCGTAGATAAGCGCGAAGACGTGTCTCGTTCTCCCAGAAAGGACAAGCTCCGGGATATCCTCCGCAGGTCACCCAACGCGACGGGGCATCCGCCTCCGCAACACCGAGCAATCTCACCAGATCAGCTGGCGCCCAATGGTGCAGGGACAACTTTTCGAACCTACCCGCCATCGTCTCGCGCGATCCCGTGCCGAGGTCCAACGAAGAAGAACCGGTCGCCACCGTATGGAGGGGGATTTTTTTTTGGACGACATCGTCATGCTTAGCCTTAAGCCAACGGCTCCAATTTGGAAGAAAATGGACTTCATCCAGCAGAAGAACCACTGACCCCGCCGCCGCCTTTTCCACAGCCCGCCGCCAGATGGTATCCGCCCAACCGGGGAGCTCGGCCTCGGGGGCATCCGCGCTGGCATAAACAGCTCGATCACCCCATTGGTCAGCCAACTCGTGCAGGAGGGTCGTCTTACCCACCTGCCGGGGACCGAACAGCAGTTGAATCTTTGCCGGAGCGGGCTCCTCCAGCCTAGCCTTCAAAATATCGCGAACAGACGAATAATCATGTCTTAATAAGTATTCTGACATAGTCTAATAAATACTCGGGCGACTGGTAATGTCAATACCCAATAAACCGATTCACGGGGTCGCTTGATCCTAAAACTGGCAGAGAGTTAGCGGAAATGGGGAATAGCTTACGCGGAGGACCGCGAGTTTAAGTTGAAGTCAGAAGAGCTGAGAATTGAGGGCT
>CAIVGD010000256.1 GCA_903905395.1 uncultured Verrucomicrobiota bacterium | reverse complement strand
CGGGCTGGGGCGTGCTCGTCGGAATGATGATGATCCTCTTCATTTTCATATTTTCCATCGCGTCATACCCGATGGACTGGATTGATGCCGGTTTCATCTGGATCGGAACAGCGATCCAAGGTGCGATGCCCGCGGGTCTTTTTCGGGATCTCCTAATTGATGGAGTGTTGGCCGGGGTGGGGGGCGTGGTCATGTTCCTTCCTCAAATTTTGATTCTATTTTTCTTCCTCGGACTGCTCGAAGATTCCGGGTATCTCGCCCGCGCCGCCTTTCTTCTCGATCGGGTGATGCACCGGGTGGGGTTGAGCGGAAAATCCTTCATCCCGCTCCTCAGCTCCTACGCCTGCGCCATCCCGGGAATCATGGCGGCCAGGACGGTGGAAGATCCCAAGGACCGGTTGACGACCATCCTCGTGGCCCCGTTGATGAGTTGTTCGGCAAGAATCCCAGTTTACACCACCTTACTGGCGGCGGCCCTGCCGGCCGCATTGATTCCGGCGTGGGGCAAGGCGGTGGCCATGTTGGGACTCTACGTTCTGGGGACGGGCACGGCGTTTGTACTCGCGTGGATCTTTCGCAAAAAAATGCTCCGAGGAGGATCGCCTCCGCTCATTTTGGAACTGCCACCCTACCGCATGCCGTCTTTCCAGACGGTGAGCCTGCGAATGTGGGAACGGGCGGTCATCTTCCTTCGTCGGGCCGGGACGGTGATCCTCGCCATATCGATCGTCCTCTGGTTCCTTTCCAGCTTTCCTCACCACTCAGAGGATCCGGCCGCGAAATTGGCGGGAAGTTTTGCCGGCCAATTAGGCCACTATCTGGAGCCGGTGATCCGCCCCCTGGGGTTTGATTGGAGGATCGGGATCGGACTTGTCGCTTCGCTCGCTGCACGGGAGGTTTTTGTCAGCACGATGTCGATCGTTTACCACGTGGGCGGGGACGAGGAGGGGTTGGTCACAGCGATGCGGTCTGCGACATGGCCGGACGGCGCCTTGATTTACACGCCTCTGACCTGTCTGGCCCTTTTGGTTTTTTATGTGTACGCCCTGCAGTGTCTGAGCACCGTGGTGGTGGCAAAAAGGGAGACGGGTGGATGGAAGTGGCCGGCCTTCATGTTGCTCTACATGACCGGCATGGCTTATTTTGCGGCGTGGCTGGTGCAGGTCGTGGGTAAGGCGTTAGGATTCTGAATCATGGTGGAGAACTGGCAGGTATGGTCGGTGGTGGCGGTCGTATTGGCGGCGGTGATTTATCTCGCGGTGAAATTTTTAGGAAAAAAAGGGGGTGGCAAGGGATCGGGCTGCGGAAAATGTTCTTCGTAGATAGAGATTCAAAAAGGTTTTGGTTTTAATTTCGCTTGAAATGGTTATTGTTGGAGGATGACCCAAATTAAAAGCACGCCCCCGACCGCTCAACTAGGCAACTTTCAACCCAAGAACGATTCCGTCACCCGCTGGGTCAAAGAAATCTCCGATCTCACTCAACCAGAACATATCTTCTGGTGCGATGGTTCGGAGGCCGAGAAGGATTATCTGAGCGAGCAGGCGGTCAAGCAGGGCGTACTCATCCCGCTCGACCAGAAAAAGTGGCCTGGGTGCTACTATCACCACTCCAACCCCAACGATGTAGCCCGTGTGGAGCAGTTCACCTTAATCTGTACCCATAAAAAGGAGGACGCGGGTCCCACGAATAACTGGGCGGAGCCCACGGCCACCCGGGAGAAACTACAGGGACTGCTACGCGGTGGAATGAAGGGCCGCACCATGTTTGTCGTTCCATATCTCATGGGTCCGGTTGGATCCCCCTTGGCCAAGGTGGGGGTGGAGATCACCGACTCGATTTATGTGGTCCTGAACATGCGGATCGTGAGCCGAATGGGGAAGGTGGCTTGGGACAATCTGGGCGCACGAAATGATTTCAACCGCGGCGTCCACTCCGTCCTCGGGTGTGATCCGGAGAAGCGTTTCATCTGCCACTTCCCCGAGCAGAACGAGATTATCTCCGTCGGTTCGGGCTACGGGGGCAACGTCCTTTTGGGCAAGAAGTGTCTCGCCCTGCGCATTGCCTCCTTCCTAGGTCGGGACGAAGGCTGGCTGGCGGAGCACATGCTCATTCTAGGAGTGGAGGATCCGAAGGGCCGGAAAAGTTATGTGGCGGCAGCGTTTCCATCGGCTTGTGGGAAGACGAACTTCGCGATGATGATCCCGCCGGCTACGTACAAAGGGTGGAAGATCACCACGATCGGGGACGATATTGCATGGATGAAGCCGGGCCAAGGAGGTCTGCTTTACGCGATCAATCCCGAGAACGGATACTTCGGGGTGGTGCCCGGGACCAACGAGAAGTCCAACCCGAACGCCATGCGCACGATCGCTCGCGACACAATATTCACGAACGTGGCGAGAACCCCGGATGGGGACATCTGGTGGGAAGGGAAGGACAATCCTCCTCCGGCCAACCTGATCGATTGGAAAGGAAAGCCTTGGGATCCGAAAAGCGGAGAGAAGGCGGCCCATCCCAATAGCCGGTTTACAGCCCCGATGCAGAACAATCCCGTATTGGATACGGCGGCGAACGATCCGAAGGGTGTGCCGATCAGCGCAATCATCTTCGGCGGACGGCGGGCTGGAACGATGCCACTGGTGTTCCAATCATTCGACTGGTTCCACGGAGTTTTCGTAGGGGCGGCCATGGGGTCGGAAACGACGGCCGCGGCGGCCGGAGCGGTGGGACAGGTGCGGAGAGATCCGATGGCGATGCTACCGTTCTGCGGATATAATATGGGCGATTACTTCAACCACTGGATCAATATGCGGAAGCGGATT
>CAIVGD010000255.1 GCA_903905395.1 uncultured Verrucomicrobiota bacterium | reverse complement strand
TGAAATAATCGAGTCCACCCAGGTTGCGGAGGAGGACTCCATCGGGTTGGGCGTTTTCGATTAGGCGAAAGAATCCGGTTTCGCCCGCTTTTTGGATGCGTGGGGTGGCGAGGAAGACGGGCACATTGGAGGAGGCTCGGATTGTTTCGACGACGGGGCCGAAACGGCGGAGGTCTTCAAAATCAAGATATAGGAGGTCCGGTTTCTCCGGGAGGAGGGCTTCGGTCTGTTCTTGGGTGCGGCAAAGAACGGAGAGAACGGGCTGAGCGGAGGTGGGGGGAGTGGATTTTTTTTCGAGGATGGGTTGCAGGAGGGAGGGAAGAATATGGACGGGGCTGACGGCCGACATTCCCACATTCTTGGGAATGTGAGAATGTCGTTCGTGAGTCAGGCGGGTGACGATTTCGCGGCGGAGGCGGTTGAGTTCTGAGACGGGGAGGATGACAACACCGTCGAGGTTCATGGTGAGTTGACCCAGATGGAATGGAGTGCCCCCAAGTCGGCCCAGATGGATGGTAAGGGTTTCCAGGGAAAGTGGTTGGTTGCGGGCTGGCTCCAATGGTTTGGATGATTCGAGGAAAATTTTCTCGGTCCCAGCCTTTACTTGGATCCGCAGGGGTTGACCTGCCTTTCCTGAGATTTCCAGATCGAGAGGGATGGTTTGCGGAGGAATCTCACGGGAACGTTCGGAACGGAGTTGTTTTTCCAACTGCGGATCCTTGGTTTTCCAAACTCGGTCGCTGGGGCGGGTTGCGTGAAGGGGTAAAGAACCGTGGCGGAAGCTGAGACGGTTGCCGTGGACGCCAAAGAGAAATCCGCCGGGTTCGTTTTCGGTGTCAGCACCCCGGTCGATGACCACTCCGTCGCCAGGGTGGAGGGGGGTGAGCATTTCCTCGAGTTCCACCCAGTCCGGTCCGGTGCGAACAATCCGACCTGCAAATGGGCCGCGTTTTTTTCCGAAGCGGGCGTGAACGAGTTGCTGGTAATCGACCCCGTGAAACCAGCCCGAGAAAAGGCCCCGGCTGAAAGTCATCTCCAACCGGTACCAATCTTCCGGAGAAGCGGGTGAGGGTTGACTCGCTAGAGCGCGATCGATGGCCTTTCGGTAAACGGCGGTGACTGCGGTGATGTAATCGGGTGACTTGAGGCGGCCTTCGATCTTGAACGAACGGAGGCCGAGACGGATGAGTTCAGGAATTTCGTCCACGGCGGCTAGATCCTGTGGGGAGAGAAGGTAGGCGCGATCGCCGAGGTCTTGAGGTTGTCCATCGACTTCGAGGGCATAGGGCATCCGGCAGGCTTGGGCGCATTCGCCACGATTGGCACTGCGGCGACCGAGGACCTCGCTGGTGAGACATTGTCCTGAGTAGGCGACGCAGAGGGCACCATGGACAAAGACTTCCAAGGGGAGACCGTGGGGGTCGGTAGCGGGGGGAAATTTAGCGAGTTCACGCAGAGAAAGTTCGCGGGCGAGGATGGCGAGGGAGAGGCCTTGGCGGCGGGCGAAGGCGACGCCCTCGGGCGAAGTGAGAGTCATCTGAGTGGAGGCGTGGAGGGCGATCTGCGGGCATATCGCGCGGGCCAAGCGGACTAGTCCGAGATCCTGGATGATGATGGCGTCGACCCCGGCGGATCCAACGAGGTGAAGGAGTCGTTCTGCTTCGCCGAGTTCAGCGGGAAAGATAAGAACATTGAGTGTGAGGTAACCGCGGCGGCCGCGTGCGTGGAGGTATTCCATGACTTGGGGCAGGTCGGCCTCGGTGAAGCTTTCGGCCCGAAGGCGGGCGTTGAAGGC
>CAIVGD010000254.1 GCA_903905395.1 uncultured Verrucomicrobiota bacterium | reverse complement strand
GCTGCCACTGCTGGCGGATTTGAAAACACGCGGCCACCATCTGGCAGTGGCTACAGGGAAGTCGCGCCGCGGTCTGAATGATGCGTTGCACGCCGTGGAACTCAAAGGAGTCTTTGACGCCTCGCGCACGGCCGACGAAACCGCGGGCAAGCCGGATCCGCGCATGCTGCACGAACTGATGCGCGAGTTGGATGTGGGACCTCAGCGCGTACTGATGATTGGGGACACGACGCACGATGCGGAGGTGGCCAAAGCGATGGGGGTGGAGTGCGTGTTGATTCCGTGTGGGCACAACAGCCGGGATCGGTTGGAGAGGTGTGGGGTGGCTGTTTTGGCTGGTCTGGGGGAATTTCGCCTGGACTGAGTTGTGGGATACGTCATGCAAATAATTATCACGGTTTGGTTCGTGGTTCGGTAGGATGAGGTAGGGATGAAAATTGCAATGATCGATTATGGGCGGGGCAATCTCCGCAGTGTGGAGCGGGCGTTAGAGAAGGCGGGGGCGACCGTCGCGCGGGTGGAGGGCCCGGAAGGACTGATGCATGCAGAGACGGTGGTGTTGCCCGGGGTGGGCGCGTTTGGGGATGCGGTGGACGGTCTCAAGCAAAGGAAGCTGTGGGAGCCTTTGCAGGATTGGGTGAAAGCGGATCGACCTTTTTTGGGAATCTGCCTGGGGTTTCAACTGCTGTGGGAAGAAGGAGAAGAGGCCAAGGGAGTAAAAGGGCTGGGGGTATTGCCAGGACGGGTGGCGAAATTTTCCGGGAAGGGTTTGAAGATTCCTCTCATTGGGTGGAGTGAGGTCAGACCAAAGGATCGTGCCGCAGAGATTTTTGGGGTAGATGACAGATATTTTTACCACGTGCATTCGTACAGACCTGAGTCGGCCCCGTCCGAGTGGCTAGCCTGTGAAACGGAGTACGGAGGTTGGTTTCCCAGCGGAGTCTGGAAAGGGCGAGTAGCCGGGTTCCAGTTCCATCCGGAGAAGAGTCAGGACACTGGCATATCCCTACTCCAAAGGATCCTGGGGAAAATCGGAGCAAGCTGACTTGCATCCTATGCTGATTTTTCTATTTTGATTTGATGTGTAACAAAATGATTCGTCTTACTGTGTTGGGGTTGGTTATGGGGTTGGCCTCGATCCAGTTTGCGGGAGCCCAGTGTTCCGGTTGCGGGGATGATGAGGGTGTGAAAAAGGCAAAGAAGGGTAGCGAAACAAACAAGGTGACCGAACCGTCAGACAAAAAATAGTCATTCGAAAAACAGAAACCCAGTCCACGGCTTGGGACGCGGAAGACCGCTAATTGAAGTTGAAGTTTAAGTTGAAGTCAGAGGGAGCCGCCAGTTTGGAGGTGGTGAACTGCCCCCGGAGGGGGCCTGGAAATTAGCCGGTGGTGAGAATCACCGGAAATAGAAAGCAAATCGTGTCCGCCCTGAAGGGGCGGTGGAAAGCTCAAACCCGTGCGCGATTTTAGGGCGGGCATGCCTGCCCGCCATCAGGATGGGTGGTGCCGTGGTTCAGTTTTCCAGCGGCCCGCAGGGGCGCATACGTAATTTATACGAACAACCGGCAGCTCGCGCAGCCGGCTAATCTCTTTCACCCCTCCGGGGTTGGTGAGCAGGCCCGGGGTTATGAGATATGAAAGATTGAGGCTCATCCCTACCGGCGTGAGAAATCGATAAAATTCACGCGCAGGGCGCGAATCCCGTTACGACGGGATAACTTATTTTGGTGGGGTGGGAATCGCACCCTTCACGATGAGTAAATCTGGTTATTCTTCAGCGAGAATGGGGAGGATAACAGATTCGGGTTGGGGATCGGGTTCGGCGCGAAGGCGGGCTTCGATCCGGTGGCTGGAGATGAGTACGACATCGCGGACGAGGCCGAGTTTTTCCAAGACCCAGAGAAGCCAGGCGGAAAAGTCGGGCTGGGTCCAGTGCATGCCGTGGCGGGCGGACCGGGGGAAGGCGTGGTGGTTGTTGTGCCAGCCTTCACCCATGGCAAGCAGGCCGAATATCCAGTTATTGCGGCTCTGATCGCTGGTTTCAAAGGAGCGACGGCCAAAGGTGTGGCAGATGGAGTTGACCGACCAAGTGATATGCTGGTTGAGGAAAAGACGGACAAATCCGCCCCAGATCAGTCCTGTGAAGGCACCAAAGAGGATCGATTTGCCGTAAAAGAAGGCGGTGGCTCCGCCGATGGTCGTGGGAATAAAGAGGCCGACAAAGACCCAGAGCCAGAATGTTTTGTTCATGGCCACAATGATCGGATCTTTGAGAAGAGCGCCGGCGTAGCGTTGGATGTCAGGCTGGAAGTTGTCGAGGATCCATCCTGCGTGGGCGTGCCAGAGGCTCTTGATGGGGCTATGGGGATCGTCTTCTTCGTCGGAATTGGCGTGGTGTTGGGTGTGGGTGGCGGCCCAGTGGAGGGCGGGGCCTTGCATGGCCATGGATCCTGAAATGAGGAGAAAGGTTTTAAGCCAAGGGCGGGCTTGGAAGCTTTTATGGGTGAGCATTCGATGAAAACCCAGGGTGATGCCGAACGAGCAGATGATAAAAAGGGTTAGAAGAAGGATCAAATCGGTCCAGGAGACGTATCGATTCCAAAGAAGGATAATGGCCGAGATCACTCCAAAGATGGGGAGCCAGACAAGGGCCAGGAGGATCAGTTTCGGGAGGGGGGTGGTAGCGTGAGCGTGGGACATGGATGATGACATGGGTCTAGAATGCGGCATAATTTTCTCACTGCAAGATTAGAAAAATATTTTATTCCGTAAATTCTCTAATATTAATCCACTATTCATTAAGGTTTTAAGATAATTTTACAGTATACAGTGTAATATTTGGTGATTTTTAGCTCGAATGAGGGAGGTGTATGGGGATCTATGCGGTCCCAGCGCTTCGAGCTTTTGGAGGCTTCCATCCATCGGATGGGTGGCACGGAATCAGGGATGGGGATTGATGAGGCGCAAAAGTTCCCGCCGACGGGTTTCCAGATCCTTGGCGGAGAGTGATGCCAGACGGTTCAGGCTAAAATCTTCTACCGTGAAGGAGGCCAAAAGGGTTCCTTCGATCACTCCCATGGCGAGGGATGAAAGATTTATCTCTTTTTGACCAGCGAGGTATCCGGCGAGTCCACCGGCAAAGGTATCGCCCGCGCCTGTGGGATCGACGACCTGATCCAGTGGAACGGCTGGGGCGGCAAAGGCGCCCTCGGGGCCGGTGAGGAAACAGCCGTGTTCCCCCTTCTTGATGGCGACGTAACGGGGACCGTGATTCCGGAGCCAGCGGGAAGCACGCAGAAGATTGGTTTCACCGGAGAGCAGCCCGGCCTCGGAGTCGTTGAGGATGAGGAGATCGATCCGGGGGAGAAGTTGGAGAAGGCGATCGCGGGCGATATCGATCCAGAGGTTCATGGTATCGGCCACAACGAACTTCGGTTTTTTCATCTGGTCGAGCACGGCGTGTTGGAGGTCGGGCGCGATATTGCCGAGCAGGACGAATGGGATTTTTGTGTGGGCGGCGGGGAGGTCGGGGTGGAAATCGGCGAAAACATTCAGGTCGGTGGAGATGGTCGTCCGATTGTTCATGTTCTGCTCGTACCGGCCGTGCCAGCGGAAGGTTTTGCCCTTGGCCACCTGCAGGCCGGAAAGATCGATCCCGCGTTTTTCCCAGACGGCGCGGTGATGAGCGGGGAAATCGTCTCCAACGATGCCGATGAGGCTCACGGGTGTATGAAAGCTGGCGGCGAGGCCGGCAAAGGAGGCGGACCCGCCAAGGAGATCGGAGCGGTCTTCTTGGGGGGTTTCCACGCG
>CAIVGD010000253.1 GCA_903905395.1 uncultured Verrucomicrobiota bacterium | reverse complement strand
TTGGGGGTTGGGTTTGGGGGGGGGGGGGGGGTTGGATGGAGGGTTTGGGGTGGTGATGGTAGCGAGTGAGGATGGGTTGGCCGTAGTGGAGGATGAGGGCGAGGTCTTGGTCTTTGAGGGGTCGGAATTCGAGCAGGAGGCGGTCGTTTTTTAGGAGGCCGAGTTCCTTCCACTGATCGGAATCTACGCAGTGGAGGAAGGAACGGCCCGGTTGATGGGGGATTTCTTCCAGGACGGGGAGTAGGGGATGCGGAGTAGGAACAGACATTGGAGGTGAACTTTCAACACTCAACATCATCCAGAGCATTGGCTAGTAAAGGATATCTTTCAGGGGAATCCTGAGTATTGAGAGTTTACCCAAAAGGGGTGGGGTTAAGCGTGGCGGGGGAAGCGGTTTTTGTTCTGATAACTTCGGCGGAGGCGCCAAGGCATGGTATCGCGACGGGGGCGATAAGGTGCGGGTGCCGAAAGATCGCGGGGGCCGGTGTGTTTGTGAGGTGCGGCGGTGTTGTGGGGTTCGGTAAAGCCTTCGACCCGACGGCGGAGAATTCCACGACCGAGAAACCGTTCCAGTGTACGCAGGTGGGAGAAGTCGTCCGGCGCAAGAAAACTAATCGCTTCGCCCACTGCATGAGCCCGTCCCGTGCGACCGATCCGGTGGACGTAATCCTCGGGATGTCTCGGAAAATCGTAGTTCACGACATGCGAGATGCCATCCACATCAATTCCACGCGCTGCGATGTCGGTGGCGACGAGGACGCGCACTCGGCCGTCTTTGAAGTCTTGCAAGGCACGAAGACGTTGGTTCTGGGAGCGATTGGAGTGGAGAGTGGCGACCGGAATCTTCATCGACTCAAGGCGCCGGGTGATCCGATCGGCCCCGTGTTTGGTGCGAGAAAATACCAGGACTGTGTGCAAGGAGTCGCCCTGAAGAAGATGGGAAAGGAGGGCTGGCTTGGCGTGGTGGGAGACTTCGTAAAGATATTGGGTGACGGTTTCGGCGGGGTTGGCGCGTCGCCCGATTTCGATCAGCTTGGGATTATGCATGAATTCACGGATCAATTTCTCGACCTCACGGGAGAGGGTGGCGGAGAAGAGGAGGGTCTGACGCTGGCGCGGTAGGAGGCGGACGATTTGGCGGATGGCGGGCACGAACCCCATATCGAGCATGCGATCGGCTTCGTCCAACACGAGGAATTCGAGCGAGCGGAGGCTGGCTTCGCGACCTCGGATGACATCGAGAAGACGGCCCGGCGTGGCCACCACGAGATCGGCTCCATGTTGGAGGGCGCGAATCTGGGGTCGTTCGCTGACTCCGCCAAAGATGGTGGCGACGCGGAGTGGGAGATGGCGGGCGTAGATCCGGATATTTTCCTCGATTTGAACAACGAGTTCGCGGGTAGGAACCATGATGAGGGCGCGGATGCCACGGTGTTGGACTGGGGCGGCGGCGATGAGGGAGAGAATGGGCAGGACGAAGGCGGCTGTTTTACCGGTGCCGGTCTGGGCGATGCCCATGAGATCCTGACGATGAAGGACGACAGGAATGGCTGCGGTCTGGATGGGGGTCGGCTCCGTGTAACCAGCATCTTTGACGGCCTGGATGATCGGGGCGGCGAGGCCTAGCTGTTGAAAGGGCATACGGCAGAATGGCGGGGGGTAAGTGCAAAAGCACGAAAGGAATTGGCGGTTTCTAATTATAGCAGAAAGGAACGCGGAAAATATCCCCGTTTGGTGGCGAGGGATAAGTTGGTCTGGTTGAGTTTACTTTCGCCGAGCGCCGAAGGTGTAGCCGCGGTGGGTGCGAACTCCGCGTGTCCGGGTGTGCGCGACGGTGTGGCCATGCTCAAACAAAGCGGTGAAGCGGTAGGGGAAATCCGCGAGTTTCTTGCGGGGGAGTTTTTGGTTGATCAAACGTTCAATCGCCTCCACGTGTGGGAGTTCCTCGGCGACAAAGAGGGTGAAGGCATCGCCTTCCTTGGCCGCCCGCCCCGTGCGACCAATCCGGTGAACGTAATCTTCAGGATGTTGTGGCACGTCGTAATTGATCACATGGGTGATGCCGGCGATGTCGAGTCCCCGGGCGGCGATATCGGTGGCCACGAGAATCGGATATTTCCCGGAACGGAATCCGTTCAGGGCTTCCGTGCGCTCCACCTGGGAGCGGTCGGAGTGGAGCACCCCGACCGGGTGAGGGAGGTTGGACAAACTTCCGGCCACGCGGTCTGCTCCCATGCGGGTTCGGCAGAAGACGATCACACTCTCGTAATGGGTTTTTTCGAGCAGACCCAGAAGGAGTTCGTGTTTTTGATCGGCGGCGACCGGGTAAAGGGCGTGCGTGACGGTTTCCGCGGCTGATTGGCGCAGGCCGATCTCAATCGTCACGGGATCCTTGAGGACCCACTTGGTGAGGCGCTCAATCTCGGGGGGGATGGTTGCGGAAAAAAAGAGGGTTTGGCGTTGTTCCGGGCAGAGGGAGACGATGCGCTTCACATCGGGAAGGAAGCCCATGTCGAGCATGCGATCGACTTCGTCGAGGACGAGATGGGTGAGGTGGCCGAAATTGAGATCTCCCTGACCCGCGAGATCGAGCAGGCGACCCGGAGTGGCCACCAGAATGTCGATTCCGCGTTTAATCTGTTCCCGTTGGTTGCCGTAACCGACTCCGCCATAGATGAGTCCGATCCGCAGGCCGGTGTGTTTTGCAAAAACTTCCAGAGCGCTGGCGACTTGGTCGGCCAATTCCCGGGTGGGTTCGAGGACGAGGGCGCGCATTTGTCCCGGCTTTCCGAGGTGCTGAAGAATGGGCAAGGCGAAGGCGGCGGTTTTGCCAGTACCCGTCTGAGCCGATCCGATGATGTCTTTGCCGGCTAGGGCAACAGGGATGGCCTGAGCCTGAATGGGGGTGGGTTTTTTGAATCCGAGGTCCACCACGGACTGCAGAACGGAAGGAGTAAGACCAAGGGATGAGAAATCCATCTTCGATCCTAGTCCAAGAGGGAGGGGTGGAGCAAGCGGGAGCCGATGGAAAGAATGCGGATGGACCCCTGACAATACGATGGACGCAGGGGCCAGTCGTTTTTAGGGTAGTGGGTTCATGAAGACAGCGTATGAGATTGCGATGGATCGTTTAGACTCCAAGGAGCCGGCGCGAAAGTTAACGGACAAGCAGAAGAAGATTTTGGCAGATATTGATTGCACCCACCGGGCTAAAATTGCAGAGCGTGAAACTTTTCTCGGGGCGAAGATTGCGGGAGCCAAGGGGGTGGGTGCTGGGGAGGAAGCTGGAATTCTACAGGATGAGTTGGCTCGCGATGTGCGTGGAATCCGGGAGGAGTGGGAGCGGAAAAAGGAGCAGGCGCGCACTGCGAAATGATGGCCATGGCAGGAAATCACGACAAAGAGCCGGGGACGTGGGTCGAGAGATTGCTCCATGCGTGGGCGCGGTGGGTGGTGCGGCATAACCGGGGAGTGCTGTGGCTGACCCTCGGTCTGGTGGGAGTGGGCGGATTTTTTGCGGCCACCCACTTGGGGGTGCGCAACAGCACACTGGATCTGATCCGCAAAGACTCGGTCGTTTTCCAAAAATACCTCACCTACATGGAGGAGTTTGAGGCGCGGGAGGAGATTGTTGTTGTCCTGAAGAGCGATGATCTGAAGGCAAGTCGGAAGGCGGCCAACGATCTGGCTGAAAAACTCAAAGGGGAAAAGGGGCTCGATCGGATTTATTACCGGCACGACTTCTCGCCGATGGCAGATCGGCTCCTCCTGCTGGCCGACGAGGAACAGCTCATCGGCATTCGCCGGCAGATGGAGGAGTTGGCCGCACTGGTCAAGGGGAACAAACAGGCGCTGAATCTGAACGGGATTTTAGGCGAGGCCGCCGCTAAATTCAACGACCCCTACCTGCGGAAATCATCGAACTGGCAGGAGTTCATGCCGTTTATCGCGGAGTTTGTCCACAACCTGAAGGGCTTGGCCAAGGATTTGGAGACACCGCTCGGGAATCCGGAAGCGAAGGGAGGGTTGGGGGAATTGTCGGAGTTTGAAACGGACTTACTCAAAAACGAATATCTGAGTCTTGGGGAAGACGGGAAAACGATTCTCATGCTCTTGAGACCCAGTCGCGAAGAAGAAAACAGCTCCACGCCGTTTACCGGTGTGATCG
>CAIVGD010000252.1 GCA_903905395.1 uncultured Verrucomicrobiota bacterium | reverse complement strand
GCGGAGGGCGGAGCGGGCTCGAGCCGGATCCAGAACGGGCGGCATGCTCAGGTGGGTTTTTCCACTTTGCGCTCGAAAAAGCGTTCGAGAAAGTTGGTGGAGTATTTTCCTCGGCGAAAGTCTTGGTCGCGTACGATGCGTTGACCGAAGGGGATAGTGGTCTTGACACCGCGGATGATCGTTTCACCTAGGGCCCGTTGGAGTCGGGCGATGGCTGAGGCGCGGTCGGGCCCGGATGCAATGAGTTTGCCAATCATAGAATCGTAAAAAGGAGGGACGGTGTAGCCGCCGTAGAGGTGGGAATCCAAGCGGATGCCGATGCCTCCCGGGGGGTAGAAAAGGTCCACCGTGCCGGGGCAGGGGCGGAAATCGGCGTCGGGATCCTCGGCGTTGATGCGGAATTCGACGGCGTGGCGGAGAGGGCGGAGGTTATCAAACTCGGAGCCAAGGCGCTCCCCGGCGGCGATGCGGATCTGTTCGCGGACGAGGTCGATTCCATAGACTTCCTCGGTCACGGGGTGTTCGACTTGGATGCGGGTGTTCATTTCGAGGAAATAGAAGTGGCCGCTGTTATCTACGAGGAACTCTATCGTGCCGGCGTTTTCGTAATGGACGGCCTCGGCAAGTTTGATGGCGGCCCTGCCCATGCGTTTGCGGAGATCTTGATCGAGGAGTGGAGAGGGGGCTTCCTCGAGGAGTTTCTGGTGGCGGCGCTGGATGGAGCAGTCGCGCTCGCCGAGGTGGATGATTTTGCCGCGCCGGTCACCGAGGATCTGGAATTCTATGTGATGAGCCTCTTCGACGAGTTTCTCGAGGTAAACAGCGGGGTTGCCGAATGCCTTCTCCGCCTCCATACGGGCGGCAAGGAAGCCCTTCACTAAACTGACATCATTATGAGCTCGCCGCATCCCTTTGCCCCCGCCACCGGCAACGGCCTTAATCATGATGGGGTATCCGATTTTTTTAGCCGCCTTGATGGCTTCCTGTTCCGTGGATACGGGGCCATCACTGCCCGGAGGGATGGGGACGCCGGCTTTGCGGGCGTTATCGCGGGCGATGGCTTTATCGCCCATTTTGCGAATCGAATTGGGCGATGGGCCGATGAAGCGGATGTTGCAGGACTGGCAGACTTCGGCGAAGTGGGCGCTTTCGGAAAGGAAGCCGTAGCCGGGGTGGATGGCGTCGACATCGCCGACCTCGGCGGCGGAGATGATGCGGTCGATTTTTAGATAGCTTTGGGAGCTGGGGGCCGGGCCGATGCAGATGGCCTCGTCGGCGGCTTGGACGTGGAGGGAGTCGTGGTCGGGTTCGGAATAGACGGCGAGGGTGCGGATGCCGAGATCCTTGCAGGCGCGGATTATGCGGAGGGCGATCTCGCCTCGGTTGGCGATGAGGATTTTATCGAACATGCGGTTGGGGAAGAACCGGGAAGGGGCTCCCGCTGGGTTAGGCGGGACGGATCCGGAAGAGGGGTTTACCGAACTCCACCGGTTTGCCGCTTTCCGCGAGGATTTCGGTGATCGTGCCGACCATCTCGGCTTTTATCTCGTTCATGACCTTCATGGCTTCGATGATGCAGACCACAGTTTCGGTATTCACGACCGTACCGATTTCGATGTAGGGGGGGGCGTCGGGGGCTGGGGAGGCGTAGAAGGTGCCGACCATGGGGGAGTTTATGGAGGGGAGGATTTCCTGGGGTGGGGCGGTGGGGGTGGCAGGAGTTGTGGGAGTGGTGGGTGTGGTGGGGGGTAGGCCGGTGGGCATGGGGACGGCGGCGGAAGGCTGAATAGTCGGGGTGCTAGTAAGAATCTGGGGTTCGCCGTCAGGACCACGGCGGATACGTATTTTGGTTCCATCCATTTCGTATTCGAATTCGGTGAGGCTGTTTTTCCTCATTAGATCGATGACCGACTTGATCTCTTTAATATCCATAGGACCGATTAGATTACCTGCCGACCCACTATAAAATCAAAAAGAAAATACTTTATCATTAAAGCGATCTCGTTCCAGCATAGTAAAATCGTGCTGCGAGCATGCTGCGAGCATGCTGCGAGCATGCTGCGAGCACGGGCGGGCGGTAATTTTCTGCTCAGAGTAGTGTCAGAGCAAAGAGACATTGACAAGGACTTAGGAAAGGTAATTGGCGGAAGGGCATATTTGCTTCTCTAAGTTGTTGATTTTGGACGAGGCTGAGCCTAGGCCAGAGCTCCGGATGGGGTTAGACGAGGCCGGCGATGCGGAGGCAGGAAACTTCAATGGCAAGGTTTTGGTCGACGTTGCGGGCGAGAGCGAAGCGGAGCTTCTCGAGGGCGTCCACCTCACGGACGATCTCCGGCTGGAGAATCGATCCAGCCCGAGCCCAGGTGGACCGGATCAGATGGGTGATGACATCCTCCCGCAGACGAACCAGTTGACCGACTGCCGCAGCGTCGTGGGCGGACTCATTGTCCCTGTCATCTTCCTCCGCTTCTGACGCCTGCTCGGCGATGCGTGTCCCACTCGAAACAAAAAATGATTGAAGGAGAGAGGCCCGACGGTAAGCGGCGAGCGCATTCGGGTCGGAAGATTGAGTCCACTGCCCGGTTAACTCATCTAACCCGTGGATCGGCGTGGGGTTCTGGTTGGGAATGATCGGAAAAGTTAAACAACGGGAACGGACCGTGGGCAGAAGCTGTTCAGGCCGATCGGAGGTAAGAAGAAGGATGCTGTGGTCGGGCGGTTCCTCGAGGGTTTTTAGGAAGGCATTGGCAGCCTCGGCCGGAGGCATACACATCCGCTCGGCCTCGAGAATCAGAGCCACCTTGAGCTGAGCCCGGTGGGGACGGCGCGAAAGGGAGTGCTCTAATTGGCGGATCTGAGCGATGGAAACACGACGGGATTTCGATTCCGGGCGCAGGATAAAAAAGTCCGGGTGACCCTCGATATCGGCATCTAGCAGGTTGGCGGCAAGGCCGCGCCCGAGGGATTCCAGTTCCGCCGGCGGGGCCCCAGTCAGAAGATTCGCGTGGGCGAGGCGGCCCTCCTTGGCGGCAGTTTGAAAAACTTCCTCAACGCGGGAGTGTGGGAAAGGCACGGCGGAGTTCCTCCTGGATACGGGCAAAGCTCTCTTCGCGGGAGCCGGAAGCATTGATCAGTTTGACGCGCTGAGGCTCCCGCTGGGCGAGGGAGCGGTAGCCATCGGCTACCTTTTGGTAGAAACCAAGATCGAGATCCTCGAGCCGGTCCTTCTGCCCAGTGGGACGGGGGCGGCGTAAAGCCCGACTGCGCGCCTCGGCCGGATCAAGATCGAGGACGAGGGTCAAGTCCGGCTCCCGCCCAGCGATGGCCAGACGGTTGATGAAGGTGACTTCCTGCATGGGGAGTCCGCGGGCGTTGCCTTGAAAGACAGTGGTGGAGTCGTGAAAGCGGTCGGCAATGATCCATTCCCCGCGTGCGAGAGCGGGATGGATAACCTGGCGAACGAGCTCAGCCCGGCTGGCCGCAAAAAGAAGAAGTTCGGTTTCCGGCTTCATGGAGTGGCCGACGGGATCATGTTTAAGAAGCTGGCGGATCGATTCGCCAACCGGCGTGCCGCCAGGCTCACGGACTTCGTGGACGATGAATTTGGCCGAACGGAGCCAATCGAGAGTGAATCCTATCTGGGTGCTTTTGCCGCACCCTTCACATCCCTCGAAGGTGAGAAAGCGTCCCGGAGCGATCATTCCGGCAGATCAAGGGCAGCCACGGCGAGGGCGGCAATCCCATCTCCACGACCGACGAAACCGAGCTTCTCGTTCGTGGTGGCTTTGATGTTCACTCGATCGACTGGGAGGCCGAGGGCCGCGGCGATCTTGATGCACATGGCGGGGAAGTGTGGGAGGAGCTTGGGGGCCTCGGCGAGAAGGGTGGCGTCGACATTGAGGATGACTGCCTTCTTTTCCCGGGCGAGGCGGGCGGACTCGACGAGAAAGATGGTGCTGGCAACATTTTTCCATCGGGGATCGGTATTGGGAAAGTGCGCTCCGATATCTCCCGCTCCGAGGGCACCGAGGACCGCATCGGTTAGCGCGTGGAGGAGAACGTCAGCGTCGGAATGACCTTCCAATCCTTTCTCGTAGGGAATGGTTACGCCGCCCAGGACGAGAGCTCGTCCCAGGACCAGTGGATGAACATCGTAGCCGAAGCCCACTCGTAACATTCGAAGACAATGAATGGGGAAGGGGTGATAGCCAACGGTTTTTCGCAAAGTTCTTCGCAGGGTGTCCCATCGACAGAAGGTGGAAACGGGGCTAGGTTTTCTTAATGCACATTCATATCACCCCCCGCCATCTCCCGTTGACCGACGGGATCGAAATGTATGTCCGCAACAAGCTTTCTCATCTGGATCACTTTGAAAGACGGATCCTCGGGGCACATGTGGTGCTATGGCTCGATCATAGTGCCCCACCCAAGAAGCAGTTCAGGGTCAAGGTCCACCTCGCGGTGCCGGGACCAGATCTCTATGCCGAGTCAGGAGAAGCCGATCTTTATGCGGCGGTCGACAAAGCGGAAGAAAAGCTCACCAACGAACTCCGGAAAAGAAAGACCAAGATGGTCGATCACAAGCGGCACATGGAAGCGCGGAGAAAAGAAAAAGCGCGGAGGTTTGGAAAATAATCCAAAGACAAGCCGGATCGAATTTCACGCATCCAAAACGTGACACGTTTTAGTGCCGGGAGTTGAAGCCAGAGGGGAGGCGGCGGACGCCGCCGCCAGTTTAAGTTTAAGATTAAGTTGAAGTCAGAGGGGAAAGTTGTGAGCGATTGTAGGGCGGGCATCCTGCCCGCCGTCCAAATTGAATTCAGATGGCGTCCACGAATGGACGCCCCACAGTTGTCTTCGGTTTTTAGTGTGGAAGTTATGAGGTGGG
>CAIVGD010000251.1 GCA_903905395.1 uncultured Verrucomicrobiota bacterium | reverse complement strand
GGTGCAGGTGGAACTGTTGGGGAGGAAGGCCGCCAGCGATATGGATCAACTGAGGATTGAACGCAGAACGTATGAGAGGATGGCCGCAAGCGAGGCGACGGCGGCGGGTTTGCGCGAAGCATTCCGTGAAGCCCATGGGAGGGGGATGACTCCGCGGGAGTTGGAGTTGTACGGGAAAGCGGCGGGGCAGGCGGGTTTGGAATTTAAGCCGGATCTCAAAGCCAAAGCGATGAGCGTGCGGAGGCGATTGATGGCTGAGGTGGTGGAAAAGGTGGAGAACCGGGTTCGAGGTGGGCAGATCCGATTGCAGGAGGTGTGGGCGGCGGTGGCTGGAGAGGAGACGGCCCAGGAATCGATGTTGGAGTACATCCATGGATTCAAGGGTGTGGCGTGGATTCGTTGTTTGAGTTCCACGCGGCGCCACGAGATTGCGCGAAGGATGGAGTTAAAGGAGAAGCTTTCCGCAAAGCTGGGCGTGAAAATTAGAAGATTGGCTTTTCGGTAGGATTCAACCAGAGCCGCAGGGGACACGGCCCCCTCAGCACCATCAGCGAGCTTCGCGGGGCAGGGAGTCGAAGCGGGTGAAGCGGGGTTGGAAGAGAGAAGACGAATACGATCGGTGGGACCGTTGCGCTGTTTCGCGATATTGAGGCGGCAGGGAATGCCGCGGACATTGGCGGCGATGGGTTGGGCTTCGCCTTCTTCCGAGGAGTTACTATTTTCGGCTTCGTCGGAGGCGGTTTCCCGACTGAGAAGCATCACGACGTCGGCATCCTGCTCGATGGAACCGGATTCACGAAGATGATGCAGGGCGGGTTCGGAGTTGGTTTCGTCGGGTTTCCGGTTGAGCTGTGCGAGGACGATGACGGGGATGTTGAGTTCCATGGCCAGGGCTTTGAGGCCGCGGGAAATCTCGGAGACCTCCACTTGGCGGTTTTCCTTGGCCCGGTTGGTGCCGGAGGTGAGGAGCTGGAGATAATCGACGATGAGGATCTCAATCCCGTACTGCTTTTTGAGGCGTCGGGCACGGGCGCGAAGTTGACCGATGGTGAGGAGGCTGGACTCGTCGAGGAGGAGAGGGAGTTCGCAGATCTCGGCGGCGACTCCGCGCAGGGCGGTGATCTGACTTTCGCTGAGCTGTCCCCTGCGGATCTGCTCCGAATCGAGGCTAGCGTGGGAGGAGAGGAGTCGGAACATGAGCTGTTGGGCTGACATTTCCAAAGTGAAGAAAGCGACGGGATAGCCGGGGCGGTCGAAGTCGTCCTTATCGAGGTTAAAGCGTTGTCGAAGGATGTGGCGGGCCATGCTGAGGGCGAGGGCGGTCTTACCGACGCCGGGCCGTGCGGCGATGACGATCATTTCCCCGCCCTTGAAGCCGGTGGTGAGTTGGTCGAGTTCATCAAAGCCGGAGGGAATTCCACTGTAATGGCCTTTGCCTTTGACGAGGCGTTCGATGAGTTCGATGGCTTTCGGGGTCACTTCGGAAGCCCGGAGGACGCTCTGGGTCTCCCGGCGGCCGCGGATTTCCAGGATATCGCGCTCGGCTTCGTCGAGGATGGGTTGGACTTCATGGGGGCGTTCGTGGGCACCGACGACGATCTGGGCGCAGGCTTGTTGGAGTTCGCGCAGGAGGCTTTTGTCCCGGACTTGGGCGAGATGGGTGGGTGCGGTAAAGACGCTGATGACTCCCGCGGCGAGGTCGCTGATGAGGGCGGGACCGCCGGCGGCGTCGGCAAGCTTGCGATCGGTCAACCAGGCAAGAAGGGTGGAGGGATCGATCATCTGGCTGGTTTCGCGCATCTGGATGACGCCACGGAAGATGACCTGGTGGGCGGGATGGAAAAAATCCTCCTCGCGCAGGCCTTGTTCCCGGGCGAGATCGATGATGTGTTCGGGGTCGGCGAGCATGGCGCCGAGGAGGGAGCGCTCGGCCTCCAGATTATGGTGAGCGGGCAGGCCCTCGATGGTGATGAGGGATGGGGTCTCGCGGCGTCCGCGGGGACGAACGGGCTGAGCTTCGGCAATCACAAGGAGTATCGTTCCTTTTCCGGAAGGGGGCGACAACCTATCGGCAAAAGTTGTTGAGGAATGGATTGGGAAAAAGAAGGATAAGAATGAATAACTCTGGCACTCCGAGCGTGCCTTGGGCGGAGGGTGGGGCAGGGTTGGGGCGATGCGGCTTATTTTGGCGTCAACTTCTCCTCGAAGAGCGGATCTTTTACGGGAATCAGGAATTTCCTTTCGGGTGGAGAAACCTGAGGTGGAAGAGTGGATGGCGGAAGATTTTCCAGAAATGGCGCCAGCGGATTTGGCTCGAGAAAATGCCAGACGAAAAGCGAAAGCCGTGGCGGAACGTCACCCCGGGAAACCGGTGCTGGCGGCGGACACGCTGGTGATTTGCGAGAGCCGGGTTTTAGGGAAGCCGGCGGACGAGGAGATGGCGAAGCGGATGTTGGGTTGGCTAAGCGGGCGGACACACGAGGTGATCACCGCCGCAGTGCTGATGTTGCCGAGCGGAATGAAGACCCGGGAGGCGGTGGTGCGGACTCGGGTAAAGTTCCGGGAGTTGGGTGCGGCCGAAGTTTCGGATTATCTCCGGGAGGTGGAAGTGATGGACAAAGCGGGAGCTTATGCGTTGCAGGACGGAGGGGATCGTTTGGTGGAAAGGGTGGAGGGATCGCGGAGTAACGTGATCGGGTTGCCGATGGAGACCGTTTTGCCGTGGTGGGAGGAGTTGGTGGGGGAGGGCGGTTAAGAGGCAGGATTCGCGAGGTCGGGGCCACGGCGGAGCGTGGCTTTATAAATTTTTTTCGATCGCCTCGCGCAGGTCGCGCGGTTTGAACGGACCGCGAAAGCGGGCAAGGATTTTTCCATGAGCGTCGAGCAAGATAGTGTAGGGGATGGTCTCCATCGGTTCGATGAGGTCGAGAGTCCGGGGTCCGGGGCGAACGAGGGGGTAGAGGATGCCGTGGCGCTCGGCAAAGACGAGAAGGCCGGCGGGAGGGGCGTCATCGAGACAGACGCCGAGAGTGATGAGACCTTTGCGGGAGAACTTTTCGTTTATCGCGACCAGTTCGGGAAGTTCCTTGGCGGTGGCGGGACTCCAGGCTGCCCATAGATTGAGCAGGACGAGTTTTCCGTGAAGGGATGTGGGTTCGATCGTTTGGCCGCTGGCTAAATCGGAAAAGGTCATCTCAAGGGGTAAATGAATGGGATCGAAGGACGGATTGCAGGAGACAAGCCAAAGAGAAAGAAGACAGAGAGCCGGGAGAAGACGCCGCAGAAATGGATCAGGTGAGAAAGGCACCGGAGAGGTTAGGTGTGGGTAGGGAGAACGCTCAACGTCCATCTTTACGGAGGCGGATGCCCCCCCCCCCGGCCTTGGGTAGCGCGGGGCTTGCCTGCGGGGGATGAAATCCGCATTTTTAGCTTCCATGAGTTCAGCCGTTTTTCAACCCGGGCAGATGATCTTCCGCGAGGGGGATACCACTCAGGAGGCTTATCGGATTATCCGAGGCCGGGTCGAGATCAGCATCGCCGGGGAGGGGAAGGCAGTGATTCTGGCCCAGCTCGGCGAGGGGGATATTTTTGGTGAGATGGCGATGGTGGATGAACGTCCGCGTTCGGCCTCGGCCCAGTGTCTGGAGGTGACTGAGTGTGAGATCCTCACGGCGGAAAATTTCAACGAAGCAGTTCTACAGCGACCGGATATTCTGATTCCATATCTGGCCTCCTTCTTCGAAAGATTGCGAACAGCCAACGACCGGCTTCGCATGGAGATACGCATGCGCGCCCGCGCGGAACAGCAGGCCGGAAGCGGCGCACCGACGGCCATGACGGTGGCGCCCGTAGCCCGAGTTGTGGCGCCCGTGGTGGCACCGATCGTCGCGCCTTCCCTCGAACTGACTCGAGTGGTGGCTCCGCCAATGGTCGCTCCTGCGGGAAAGCCGGCAGGCCCCGCCCCAGCACCGGTCGCTCCGCCGCCTCCCGGGGGGTATCAATCGATCGTTCTCACTGCCCTGACGGAGCACGCGAGGGCCCGCTTGCCGGAAGCGGTGGTAACGATCAACAAATTTCCTTTCCGGATCGGGCGCAAGCATGACATGCCGAGCAAGGGGGCGACGGTTTTTGCGTCGAACGACTTACCGATCGGGGATGACAAGCCGTACCAGATTTCCCGCAATCACTGTTCGATAGAGCGGGAGGGAGACCATTTTTTTGTACGGGACCGCGGTAGTTCGGTGGGCACGGTGGTGAACGACAAGCCGATTGGTTTGGCGGAGGACACCCTGACCTGCGATCTGCTGGGGGGGGACAATGTTTTGTTGCTCGGGGCAGATGACAGCCCGTTCAAGTTTAAAGTGACGCTGAGTTAGGGGCGATCTCACGCCGGGCGCTGGCGGGGCGCAGTGGACCCACCTTTGGTTTTGAATTAAAGATTTTTTTAGCCCGGGACTTCGGACTGGAGGGGGGCGTTGTCGAGTTGCATCGGTTCGAGGATGATGTCTTTGATCGTACCACCGGCTGGGATCATTGGGAGCACGTGTTCGGTGTACGGCACGATGACGTCGAGCACGTACGCGGTCTTGGAGTCGAGCAGACGCTGGAGCGCGGGGCGGATTTCTTCGGGCTTTGTGATGCGTTCGGCGGGAACTCCGAAGCCCTGGCAGATGGGGATGTAATCAGGAAAAATTTTCTTCGGGGCTTTGGGATCACCTAGGAAGGTGTGGCCACGGTTGCCGGAAAAGAATCTGTCCTCCCATTGGACGACCATGCCGAGGTGTTGGTTATTAATGATGATGGCTTTGGCGGGGATGTTTTCCGCCATGGCGGTGGCCAGTTCCTGGACGTTCATGAGGAATGAACCATCGCCGTCGATGTCGATGACTTCGCGGTTCGGGCAGGCGACCTTGGCCCCGAGGGCGGCGGGGTATCCGAAGCCCATCGAGCCGAGACCGGCGGAGGTGAGAAAACTGCGGGGATGATTAAAGTTGTAGAACTGTCCGGTCCACATCTGGTGCAAGCCGACGCCGGTAGTGACGATGGCCTCCCCGTGGGTGAGATGGCAGAGCTCCTCGATGACTTGCTGTGGCATGATACGATTGGGCACGGAGGTGTAGGAAAAGGGATATTTTTTCCGCCAGCCTTTGATTTTTTCGCGCCATTTGCTCCAGCGCTTGGGCGGGTGGGTGTGAGAGCGACGGGAGAGGAGTTGGTTGAGGTGGCGGAGCGCGAGACGGACGTCTGCAAGAACGGGCATGTGGACGATCTTGTTTTTGTTCAACTCGGAGGCGTCGATGTCGATGTGGACGATGGTGGCTTTCTTGGCGAACTCGGAGACCTTGCCTGTGACGCGGTCGTCAAAGCGGACACCGAGTGCGAGAAGGAGGTCACACTCATTCACCGCATAGTTCGCGTAAACGGTGCCGTGCATGCCGAGCCATTTGAGAGATTGAGGATCGTTCTCGGGAAAACAGCCGATGCCCATGAGGGTGGTGGTGACGGGGATGCCGGTGGTGCGGGCAAATGTCAGGAGGTCGGCTTCGGCGCCGGAGGTGATGATGCCTCCGCCGACGTAGAGCATGGGGCGTTGGGCTTTTTCGATAAGGCCGAGAATCTCGTGGATGGCGGATTCGTCCGGGGCGAGGGGTATGTGATAACCGGGGATGTTCATGGCGGCGGGCCAGGTGACTTGGGCGGTGGCTTTTTGGACGTCTTTGGGGATGTCGATGAGGACTGGGCCGGGGCGACCGGTGGTGGCGATATGGAATGCCTCGGCGACGACGCGCGGGATATCGCCCGGGCTCATCACGAGGTAGCTGTGTTTCACGATGGGGAGGGTGACGCCGAAGACATCGGTTTCTTGGAACGCGCCGCGGCCGATCGCAGTGGTGGGGACCTGGCCGGTGATGGCGATCATCGGGACGGAATCCATGTAGGCATCGGCGATGCCGGTGACGAGGTTGGTGGCGCCGGGGCCGGAGGTGGCCATGACGACGCCGGCTTTGCCGGTGGCGCGGGCGTATCCCTCGGCCATGAAAGCGCCTCCCTGTTCGTGACGGGGAAGAATCGTGCGGATCTTTTTCGAGCGGGTGAGGGATTGGTGGAGCATCATGCTGGCGCCGCCGGGGTAGGCGAAGATGGTATCGACGCCGGCGTGCTCGAGGGATTGGACAAAGAGGTCACAGCCCATCGTGGGCGGGCTGAGACGAGACGTTTTTGTCTTAGCCTGGCCGGTGCGCGCCTTGGAAGATGTTTTGGGTTTGCTCATAAAGAGGAACCCTATCCAAGGGCAATTCTGCTTAATTTCGAGTAAAAACTCGCTGGCAGGGGAGCGATGATTTTTAGATGTGGCGGGAGTCTGCGTGGTCTTTGACGGCGTAACCGGATTCCTGACGCTTGTGGTTCACCTCGTTTTTTTTCACGTAGCCGTCGTAGATATCCCCGGCGGTCATTCCGAGGGTTTGGGCGAGGGAGACGAGGAAGTGAAAGAGGTCCACGATCTCCACGCGGGCATTCTGTTCATCGAACTTCTGGTATTTGGCCCACCATTTCCAGGGGAAGCTATCGACGAACTCCGCGAGTTCCTGAGTCATGGCCCGAGAGTAGTTGAGGGCCCATTTGATTTTTTCGTCGGGGGAAAGGTCGGTCAGATTGATCCCGATTTTTTTGGTGAGGAGTTCCTGCATGCGGAAGATTTCGTCGAGCTTGTCGGGTTTGGGCATAGGTGAGTGGTAGCGTACTGATTGGGAAGAAGGAGTCTTTTTTGAAGAAAAGCACCGGGTCATGTGAAAAAATTCGGAAGCGTGTTGGACGCAGGGGGATTGAGGAGGTATCAAGACCGGATGCGTGATGTGGTGATTTTAGGAAGCGGGTGTGCCGGTTGGACGGCGGCGCTCTATCTGGCGCGGGCCGGCTTGAAGCCTCTGGTGGTGACGGGTGCGCAGATGGGCGGGTTGCTCACCACCACCTCGATTGTGGAAAATTTTCCAGGATTCCCGCAGGGGGTGGACGGGACGACCCTCATGATGCAGATGATGGAGCAGGCGCAGAAGTTTGGTGCTGAGGTGGAGTTTGGAGTGGTGGCCGACGAGGTCACGCTGGGCCAATCGTCGCACCGGATCCGGGCGGGGAACCGGACGATTGAAGCGCGGGCGTTGATTGTGGCCACCGGAGCCAAGCATCGTCACTTGGGCGTGCCGGGGGAGAAGGAGTTGGAAACCAAGGGGGTGACTTACTGCGCGACGTGCGATGGGGCGTTGCCGATGTTCCGCAATCAGCCGCTCGTGGTTGTTGGCGGAGGGGATTCCGCCTGCGAGGAGGCGTCTTTTTTGACGAGATTTGCCTCGAAAGTTTATCTCGTGCATCGGCGGCACGAGTTGCGTGCGTCAAAAATCATGGCGGGGCGGGCGTTGGGGAATCCCAAGATCGAGCCGGTGTGGAATTCGGT
>CAIVGD010000250.1 GCA_903905395.1 uncultured Verrucomicrobiota bacterium | reverse complement strand
CTTCAACATGGGGATCGGAATGATTGTGGTGGTGGCCAGAAAAGATGTGGCCCGCGCCAAAAAGGCGGTTCGTTGTTATGAAATAGGACGGATCGTGAAGGGAAAAGGGAAAGTGAGGTTACTAAAATGAGTAAAGGGATTCAACGGGCCTTGCTTTCGGTATCCGACAAGACGGGGCTCTTGGAGTTTGCCAAATTTCTTGTAGGCCGCGGGGTGGAGCTGATTTCCACCGGGGGGACGGCCAAGGCTCTGCGGGATGCGGGAGTGAAGGTGATGGAGTTGAGCGACTACACCGGCTTTCCCGAGATGATGGACGGAAGGGTGAAGACTCTGCATCCGAAAGTGCACGGGGGACTTCTGCAAAGGCGCGATCTGGCGACTCACCGGGAGCAGGCGGCTAAACACAAGATTCCTACGATCGATCTGGTGGTGGTGAATCTTTACCCGTTTGCCCAGACGGTGGACCGGCCGGATTGCACAACGGAGCAGGCGATCGAGAACATTGATATTGGGGGCCCGAGCATGTTGAGGAGTGCGGCGAAGAATCACGACGCGGTAACGGTGGTGACTGATCCTTCCGACTATGCGGTCGTGCAAAAGGAGATGGAGGCCGATGGGGACACTTCGGTGGCCACACGGCGGAGATTGGCGGCGAAGGTTTTTCGGCACACCTCCCACTACGATCATCTGATCGGGGCGTATCTCACAAAACTGGCGGAGCCGGAACAGCCCGTCCTGCAGGAGACGGCGGGAATCGTACGACGGAGGGCGCAATCGTTGCGGTATGGAGAAAATCCGCATCAGAAAGCGGCGCTGTACGGATCGTTCTTGGATTCCTTCAAGCAGTTGCATGGGAAGGAACTTTCCTACAATAACGTCCTCGACCTGAGTGCGGCGGCGGGCTTGATCGCGGAGTTCCGTGAAGCAGAACCCACGCTGGCGATTCTCAAGCACACGAATCCGTGCGGGGTGGGCTCGGGGAAAACCCTGTTGTCCGCGTGGGAGAAAGCGTATGCGACCGATCGGCAGGCGCCGTTCGGCGGAATCATTGCGGCGAATCGGGCGGTGGATGGGGAGACGGCGAAGGCGATTGCGGAAATTTTTAGCGAGGTGATTCTGGCTCCGTCCTTCACCCCCGAGGCGCTTACGATCCTACAGGCAAAAAAGAATCTGCGTTTGATGGAAAATCACGAGACCGTCGTTGGGGGATATGATTTCCGCAGTGTGCGGGGGAACGGGCTTCTCGTGCAGGAGAGTGATGGGGCGGGGGATGATGAGGCGGCGTGGAAAGTGGTGACGAAGCGGCAACCGAGCGACAAGGAAATGAGGGCGATGCGGTTCGGCTGGAAGATTGTTCGGCATGTAAAATCGAATGCGATTGTTTATACGGACGACGACCGGACGCTGGGGATCGGGGCGGGGCAGATGTCGCGCGTGGATTCCTCGCGAATCGCGGTTTGGAAAGCGGGGGAGGTAAAGCTCGGCCTCAAGGGAAGTGCGGTGGCTTCGGATGCTTTTTTTCCGTTTCCGGATGGGTTGGAAGCGGCGGCGCAGGCGGGTGCGACGGCGGCGATTCAGCCTGGGGGAAGCGTCAAGGATGGGGAAGTGATTGCGGCGGCTGATCGGCTAGGGGTGGCGATGATTTTCACCGGCCGGCGCCATTTCCGGCATTAAGTCCAAGAGAGAAGTCGGGTGCCGTCCGACTGCGGTGTTATTTTTAGATCGATCGTGTTTTCCGGCCAGTTCCCAGGATAACGATCGGGCCATTCGACGGCGACTAGACCCGTGGTGACGAGGCAATCGGGCCAGCCGAGCGAATCCCAGTCGCGTGCATTTTCCAATCGGTAGAGATCCCAGTGATCAAGAGGAAGGCGGCCGCCGCGCAAAGGGTGGCAAAGGGTGAAGGTGGGGCTGGGGACTTCTCCTGAAATGCCGAGGGCTGTGGCGAGTCCGCGTACCCATTCCGATTTTCCAGCACCCAGCGGGCCGTGCAGACGGATGATCGTCCCGGGTTTGAGTTGGGGCAGGTGACGGGCGGCGTGGGCACGTGTAGCCGAGGCATCGGCGCAAATCGTATCGGGGAAAAGTTTAACGGAGATGGTCATAGCCGCGGAGGGGGAGTCTGCCCGTGTGATAACCTTGGCGGGCGGGTAGGCAGGATCCGATGGGGGTAAGCGGGGTGGAGAAAGGCCAACGGCGGAGGAGGGCGGGGATTAATTTTGGCGGGACGGAGAAGAGGAGTTCGTAATCTTCGCCACGGGTGAAGGCCAGTTTAAGATTGGTGCCGGGAGCGAGCGGAAGTTGCTTGGGATGGATTCGGAAACCGATGCGGGATGCGCGGGCGAGGCGCGGGAGATCGGCTCCAAGGCCATCGCTAAGATCGAGCATGGCGGAGGGGAATTTGTTGCGGACGAGCCATTGGCCTTCTGCGATGCGTGGGGTGAAGGTGAGGTGACGACGGGGCCAGGATCCGCCGAGTTTTCCGGTGACAAAAAGAAGATGGCCGGGTTTGGCGCCCGCGCGATTGGGGGAGAGTCCGCGTGGGACTGTGCCAAGGAGGGAGATGGAAAGGAGGAGTTGGCGGGTGCGGACGGTTTCGCCACCGACGATGGGGAGGTGAAACTTTTTCGCGAGAAGGGAGAGTCCGCGGTATGCCTGACGGAGGCGGGCGGCGGAGCGGAGGTTGGGGCAACCGGCGGTGACGAGGGCGGCGCGTGGGGTGGCGCCGGCGGCGGCGAGATCGCTGAGGGCGCGGGCGAGGGCTTTGCGCCCTGCGAGGGCGGCCGGGGTGGAGTGGGTGAAGTGGATGCCTTCGACCACGGCATCGGTTTTGAGAACGAGATCCAGATTTTTAGAAAAAGAGGAGAGGACAGCGCAGTCGTGTCCGAGACCGTGGCGGACGCCGAAAGAGGATTGGCGGGAGAAGGGGGAGGTCCAGCGCTGGATCCAGAGATCTTCATAGGAGAGTGGGAGTTTTTTCATGAGAGAGGGGGGCGGGCGAGGAGAAGAACAATGCAGGTGTTAGCGTTGAAGAGAGAGTGGAGGAGGACAGAAGGGATGAGGCTGTTCTTCGTTCGATAGACGCCTGCGAGAGTGGCGCCGAGGAGAGTGAGAGGAATGAAGGTGGGTCCGTGGAGATGGACGGCACCGAAGGCGAGGGCGGAGAGCCACTGGGCTTGGGTCACAGAAAAGCGGTTGGTGAGCCAGGGAAAGAGAGTGCCGCGAAAGAAAAGTTCCTCCCAGAGGGGGGCGATGATGAGGGCGTAGGTTAGAAATGGGATGAGGGTCTTGGCGTCGCGGGCTTCGAGAAAGCGGGTGAGAGCGGGTTGGGGTTCGAGGGGCAGGTGGAGGGCGAGGTAAAAAGCGGAGCTGAGGAGAAGGAGGATGAGGATTGGGAAAAAGAGGGTGAGCATGGTGGTGAGGGAAAAACCGAGATCGCGGAGGAGGTGGGGGCGGAATAGTCCCCATAGGACGGCGGGTTTTTGTCCGCTGAGAGTGGTGAGGACGAGTCCCACGGCGAGGGCGGAGCCGGGAAGAAGGGAGGGTGCCAACCAGGCGCAGAGGGCGAGTAGGGAAGCGCCGACCAGCATAGGGAGAGGGGCAACTTTGAGAGTCGGCGCGGTGGCGGTGGAGGGAGGATGGAGGAGGGAGCGGAGTCGGGCGATCCCGCCGAAGAGGAGGAAGGCGAGGGAGGAGCCAAAGAGGAGCGTCGCATAAACGAGGGCAGAGATGGGCGGGGACCACGAGGACATAAAGAAGAGTTTACGCAAAAGAGGAAGTGGAAGAAGAGGATTTAGAGCGGCAGAAATCCTTGATTGAGAATTAAGGAGTCCCTCGGTATGGTTTTATCCTTATGAAGCATTCCATTGCCATGAAGATTTTTGCCATGGCGGCGGGGATTTTAGCTCTGACCGTCTTGGTGGCGATTCTCACGAATGTCGAGGTGATCGGTCTGGGAAACAATATCAGCACCATGGCGACCAAGACCATCCCGTTGGCGACGACGGCGGCGGACTTAAATGAGGCAGGTCTTTATCGGCGGATTGCTTTTGAACGGCTTTATAGGGAGTACGGAGAGCCGCAACCCGATCCTCAAGTGATTGAAGAGGCCAAGGTGAACTTTGAGGAAAACACCGTTGCAGTAGTTGAGTGGACCGGAAAATTAAAGAAGATGCTCAGTTCGTTGCCCGATGATCCGCAGGAAAGGGAGTTGGCGGCCAAGGCGCGGGAACTTACCGGGCAAATTGAGGTGTTGTTCGCTACTACCACGGAACTGGCGAGGGTGACATTGGCGGAGCGGCAAAAAGGGGATCGAGTCAAAGCGAAGGAACTTTTGGTGTTCACTTTCAAAGGACAAAAAGATCTGCGGGAACTGAGACAAAAGCTTCAAAGCATCACCGCGGAGATGGCAGAGCTTTCGGCCAACCAGGCCAAGAAGCGCGAAATACGTGTTTTGATAAGCAGTACGGCCACCACGTTATTTGCCGTTTTGGGCGGGTTGACTGTCGCTTGGTTGATCTCGCGAAATTTGGCCAAGCCGCTGGCTCAACTACTGCGGTTGACGAAGGCGGTGGAGGGTGGGGATCTTACTGCCCTCGTTGGGAAACTGCCGGAGGATGAGATCGGGCAGTTGGGCGATAATTTCAATTCCATGGTGAAACAGCTCAGGCGGAGGGACGATATGCAGAAGGCGATCGGTTCCTACATCGATCCGCGGATCGTGGAAAAGGTGATCCTCTCCGGCCGACCGGAAGATATGGCCGGGCAGAAGAGGATGATGACGATTCTTTTCACGGATCTGGTGGGGTTTACCACGATTGGAGAAAATCTGACTCCTGGCGGGCTGGTAAATGTGATCAATCGTTACTTCACGTTGATGTCGGAGTGTGTCCGGACGGAACAGGGAATCATCGATAAGTTTATCGGCGACGCGATCATGGCGTACTGGGGTCCGCCGTTTGTGGCGGAGGAGGAAGAGGCGGTGGCGGCGTGTCGGGCGGCTCTTCGGCAGGTGGAGGTATTGGCTCAGTTCCGGGAGGAGTTGCCGGATCTGATGGGGTTGAGAAAGAATCTACCTGAAATCAAGGTTCGGATTGGTCTGGCCACGGGCGAGGTGGTGGTGGGGAATATCGGGAGTGACATGGCGCGGAGTTACACGGTGATGGGGGACACGGTGAATTTGGCGTCGCGGCTGGAATCGGCGAATAACGTGTATGGCACGCGGATTCTGATTTCGGAGGAAACGTATAAGATGGCGGATCGCAGTGTGGTGGCGCGCGAAGTGGATTCGATTGCGGTGAAGGGCAAGGTGGATCCGGTTCATATTTTCGAGCTCATCTCGCTCGATGGAAAGATGCCGCAGGGTTGGGACAACAAGAGGATGTCGGTTTATAATTTGGGATTGGAAGCTTACCGGCGGCAGGAGTGGGGCACGGCGGAGCGCGTTTTCCATGAGATGATCGAGAAGTTTTCCGATGCTCCGTCTCGTGCATTACTGGAGAGGGTGAAGCTGTTGAAGGAGAATCCGCCTGGATCCGGTTGGGACGGGGTATGGCGGATGACGGCTAAGTAGGCGGCAGACGCCGCTGGGAGATAGGAGATAGGGAACGGCACAGCCAGTTGAAGTTTAAGATTAAGTTGAAGTCAGAAGAGCTGAGAATTGAGGGCTAAGGTAGAGGCGGCATCTCCGAGGCCGCATAGCTGGGCGAGCAAGTTTGAAAAATCAACGCAGGCGTTCTAGGGACAACCGCCCTACCTAAACTTCAAGCGGGGCCGCCATCGGGATTCAATTCGGACGGCGCCCACGCATGGACGCCCCACAGTTGTTTTCGGTTTTGAATTCGGACGGTCGTCCCTGCCGGCGTGAGAATCTGATTTTATCTCACGCGAAGGTCGCGAAGAGGGATGAGGGTTTAAACTTTGGCGCGGGCGTCGAGGTCAACCCAGTGGTTGCCGTCGGCTTTGAGCATGAGATCGGATTCGCGCGGACCCCAGGATCCGGTGCGGTAGAGGGCGATGGGGGTATCTTTCCAGCCGTTGCGGATAGCATCGACGATGCGCCAAGCTTCGAGGACTTCGTCGTCCCGGGTGAAGAGAGTGGAATCTCCAAAGATGGCGTCGCCGAGAAGGCGTTCGTAGGCTCCGGGCGAGTATGAGCCGAACTCACTGGCGTAGCAGAATTCCATATCGACTGGTTGAACGGAACTGCGACCGGGTTGTTTGGCGTTGAAGCAGAGGTGCACTCCCTCGTCGGGCTGGAGGCGGATGTGCATGGCGTTCCGGCTGAGGAGATCGCCCAATTCGGCGCGGAAGAGGGCGGCGGGCGGACGGCGAAAGACGATGACGATTTCCGAGGCCCGTGAGGAGAGGGTCTTGCCGGTGCGAAGATAGAAGGGGACGCCGGACCAGCGCCAGTTATCGATCTGTAGCTTGAGGGCGACGTAGGTCTCGGTGGTGGATTGTGGGGAGACGCGGTCGGCATTGCGGTAGCCCTCGTACTGGCCACGGATGGCGCTGGAGCGGACTACCTCGACCATCGGCGTGGGGATGGAGCGGAGAACCTTCACTTTTTCGTCGTGGATGGATTGGGAGGTGAGGTTGGCCGGAGGCTCCATCGCGGTAATGGAAAGAAGTTGCATCATGTGGTTTTGCACCATGTCCCGCATGGCTCCGACCTCGTCATAAAAAGCACCGCGGGTGCCGACGCCTTCCTGTTCGGCGACTGTGATTTGGACGTTGTCGATGAGGTTACTGTTCCAGATAGGTTCCCAGATAGAATTGGCGAAGCGGAAATAGAGGAGATTCTGGACGGTCTCCTTGCCGAGGTAGTGGTCGATGCGGAAGAGATTGGTTTCGTCCAAGCAGGCTTGGAGATCGGTGACGAGTTGGCGGGCGGAGGCGAGATCGTGGCCGAAAGGTTTTTCCACCACGACGCGGGCGGGAAGATTGCGACCGACCAACCCGGCGGCGGCGAGCTGTTGAACGATGACGGAAAAGTAATCGGGTGAAGTGGCGAGATAAAAGATGTGCTGGGTTAGGCCGCGAGTTTTTGTCAAGTCGGTCAGGGTTTTCTTGAGCGTGGCGTACACGGCGGGGTCGTCGAAGCTGCCCGGATGGTAGGAGAGTTTTTGGGTGAATTTTTTCCAATCCCCGGAATCGATGGGGCTGAGCCTGGAAAATTTATCGATCCCTTCCTTCATTTCCTTGCGGAACTCATCGTCGCTTTTCGGGCGGCGGGCGAAACCGATGATGGAGTAGTCGGCGGGCATGGCGCCCTCGTGTTGGAGGCCGAAGAGGGCGGGGACGAGTTTCCGCGTGGTGAGATCGCCGCTGGCGCCGAAGATGACCATGACGAACGGGGGCAGGATGCGGGCGGCAGGGGTGGTCGGACTCATGGCTGGGTGCAATGGTAGATTTCGACTATTCCGCGGTCACTATGAACCTTGGCGGCGGGGAAGGAGGCGGTGAGATCGTCTGCGGCGAGAGCGCGGATGTAAGTTTCCTTGGATGGGCCGCGGGTGAGGAACCAGATGGCGCGGGCGTAGCGCAGGAGGGTGTAGGTGGATGTGACGCGCCAGACGCCGAGCTTGGGGACGAAGTTGGGGGCCATGAGAAGTTTGAGTTCTTGGAGGGCTGTGGTATCGGGAAAAAGGGAGGAGGTGTGACCGTCGTCGCCAATGCCGAGAATGATGAGGTCGAAGCGGGGCGGGTCGCCGAGGTTGGTGCGAACCCGTTTTTCATATTCACGGGCGCCAATTTCCGCCGTACCGATCTCCGTGCGGACCCGCTCGATCTGGACCCCCGTGCCATGAAAGGCTTGGTGG
>CAIVGD010000249.1 GCA_903905395.1 uncultured Verrucomicrobiota bacterium | reverse complement strand
GTAATCCAGCAACCTCGAATAAGCCGAAGCCCCCACCGTGATCATCTTTGGCTTAAACTCCACCGCAGCTTGCTCCAGTAGATCGTAATCGATTCTCTCGGTCGTCGGATCCACCCCGTAATGCCGCACCGTGTAAAACATCCCCGAAAAGTTTTTCGGATGCCCGTGGGTCAAATGCCCCCCGTGAGCCAAATCCATCGTGAGAATCTTGTCGCCATGCTGGAGGAACGCGAAGTACACCGCCGTGTTGGCCTGCGCCCCCGAGTGCGGTTGCACGTTCACATGCTCCGCTCCGAACAATTCCTTCGCGCGGTCGATCGCCGCCTGCTCCACTTCATCCACAAACTCACACCCGCCATACCACCGCTTCCCTGGATACCCCTCGGCATATTTATTCGTCAGGCACGATCCCTGAGCCTGCATCACCGCCGGACTCGTAAAGTTTTCCGAAGCAATCAACTCGATATTTTCCGATTGCCGCCGATGCTCCTGCCGCACCGCCTCCGCGACCCGTGGATCTACCCGGGCCAGATCCGGACCCACGGCCTCGCCCCAGCTCGATCCGCCTAACGCCTCCAATCGGTCTATCCTCTTCTCGTACCGTGGCCCCGAAAACTGAGTCGCAATCCACGCCTGCACACAAGCGCGCACATCCGACGCACTCATCTCATCCGCCCCCAGACAAAGCACGTTGGCGTTATAATGTTCCCGGGCCAGACGGGCCGCCTCAGGCGAACTCGCCACCACCGCCCGTACTTTTGGAAACCGGTTGGCTGCCATGCACAGTCCCATCCCCGTCCGCCCCACGAGCACCGCCCCTTGAATTCGACCTGTGGCAATCGCCCTGGCCGCCGCTTTCGCAATCTCCGGAAACTCGGCCCCCTCCCCCGCCGGCAGTGGGATCGTCACACAACCCTCACGGCGCAGTATTTCTTGGGCCTCGGAGAGCAGAATCCGCCCGGCAGAATCCCCCGCCAATCCGACGGAAATCTGCCCAACTGCTGAGCCAGCCGGCACCGTGCTGACCCCGCTCTGCACGATCTCCAGCAAAAACGGGATCGATTGCTGAATCTGATCGCGACACGCATGGTAAATGTCCATGGGCTGACCAATCGGGTCGTCCACCTCACGCTCCTCCGGCGAAAGGCCGGGTTGAAACTCGCGCAGTAGGAAAATCTTGGCGGCGGCCGATGGATAAAGCAGGAGCAGTGAATCGAGATGTCCGTACGTCATTACAAAAATGTAGTCCGCCCTCCGCACCATCTCCGCCGTGGTCGGCTTGCTCCGTTGCCTGGAAATGTCGCAACCCAGTTCTTTCATCACCTCGATCGCATAGGGGCTGGGGGACTGCCCCGAAACCGCACCGATGCCGGCCGATTCCACCTCGATATCCCGGTCCCCTTTCAGCTCCCGTCGGCAAAGCTCTTCCGCCATGGGGCTTCGGCAAACATTACCGGTACAAACAAAGACAACTCGTTTCATCGTAAATGGATCTTAAGTGGGTAGGAACCGATTTTGAACTCGGAACTCGGCTGGGTCAAACGAAGCCCTCCGT
>CAIVGD010000248.1 GCA_903905395.1 uncultured Verrucomicrobiota bacterium | reverse complement strand
TTGATCGAATATCGCAGGAGGAAGGAGAGGCTCGTGGTGCGGGAGCAGACTGTGAAGTTGCCGACCGAGTACGGGCTGTTCGATCTTCATCTTTACCGGGCGGTGACGGACGGGAGTCATCACTTGGCGCTGGTGAAGGGGAAGCCCAAAGCGAAGGATTCGGTATTGGTGCGGGTGCATAGTGAATGTCTGACGGGGGATGTTTTTGCTTCGAGGAGATGTGATTGCGGGAATCAGTTGCACGATGCGTTGCGAAGGATCGCGCAGGAGGGGAAAGGGGTGCTGGTGTACATGCGGCAGGAGGGGCGGGGCATCGGGTTGCCGGCGAAGATTCAGGCTTATCGTTTACAGGAAAGGGGTTTTGACACGGTGGATGCGAACCGGAAGTTGGGATTTTCGGCGGATCTGCGGGAGTACGGGATTGGGGCGCAAATCCTGACGGATCTGGGAGTGAGGCGGATGCGGTTGCTGACGAACAATCCGAGGAAGGTGGTGGGGTTGGCTGGTTATGGGTTGGAGTTGGTGGATCAGGTGCCGATCCGAATCGAGCCGAACCGGCACAACCGGAAATATCTGGAAACGAAGAAAAAGAGAATGGGGCACCGGTTATGAAAAAGGGGCGTTTTACGATCGTGGTGGCTGATTACCACAGGAAATATGCTGATGGGATGGTGAGCGCGGCGCGGCGGGTGCTCCGGGGGCACAAAGTGGAGGAGGTGAGGGTGCCGGGAACGTTTGAGGTGCCACTGGCGGTGAAGCGGGCTTTGCGAAAAAAGCCGGATGCGGTGTTGGCGTTGGGGTTGGTATGGCAGGGGGAGACGGGGCATGCGGGGTTGATCCTGAGATCGGTCACGGAGGCACTCATGCGGATGATGATCGAGACGGATACGCCGGTGTTGCATCATTTGGTCGGGGTGAAGACGGAGGCGCAGGCGCGGGCGCGGTGTTTGGGAAAAATGAACCGGGGGAAGGAAGCGGCCCTGGCGGCTTTACGGATGTGGAAGTTGAAAGGGGGGAGTGGTGGCGGGTAAGCGCAGGGAGGGTCGGATTTTGGCGGCGCAATTTCTCTACCAGTGGGAGGTGGGGGCGAAGGGGGTGGCGTTGGACGAGGCGCTGAAGAATTTGTGGGAGCAGACCGAGGCGGAGGGAGGGGTGCGGGAGTTTGCGGAGAAGCGGATTCGTGCGGTCATAGGAAAGCAGGCGGAAGTGGATGCGGAATTGAAGAAGCTGGTGACGAACTGGGATCCGAGGCGGATGGCGCCGGTGGACCGGGCGATTTTGCGGTTGGCGCTTTGGGAAATGAAGTTTGCGGACGATGTTCCGCCGATTTCGTCGTTGAACGAGGCGATTGAGGTGGCGAAAGTGTTGAGCACGGAAGAGTCGGGGAAGTTTGTAAACGGAGTGTTGGATAAGGCTCGGCAGGGACTGGATAGGCCGGAACGCACAGCTGAGAAACTGGCGCCGCGAGATGATTCTTGATTTTGGATGTTTTCCCGCAGAAGCGGAGGACCGCTAGGCGGCGGACGCCGCCGCCAGTTTAAGTTGAAGTCGGATGGGAAGTTGCGAGTGATTGTAGGGCGGGTCCCGAGGATGCGGATTCTGGATATTGAATTTTGGATGGGGGAGAAGGTGGGAAGGTGCGATGGTTATAAGATATGAAGATGGATGAAGGTTGGATGAGGAGGGCGGTCGAATTGGCGCGAAAAGGTGGGAATGGGGCGAGGCCGAATCCGCGGGTGGGAGCGGTGGTAGTACGGAATGGGAAAGTGGTGGGGGAAGGTTTTCATGCGAAGGCGGGAGGGCCGCATGCGGAGGTGGTGGCGTTGAAGAAAGCGGGGGGGAAGGCAAAGGGAGCAAAGTTGTATGTGACCTTGGAGCCGTGCTCGACCCACGGAAGAACCCCACCCTGTACGGATCGGATCATCGCATCCGAAATTCGGGAGGTGATTTATGGAGCAGGGGATGTGGACCGGAGGAATGCGGGTCGGGCGGACCGGATATTGCGACGGGCGGGGATCAGAGTGACTCGGGGGGTGAGGCGGGAGGAGTGTGAGAAGTTGAATGAGGATTACCGGCACTGGACGATCAAAAAGGAGCCGTGGGTGATTTTGAAGTTGGCGATGACGTTGGATGGATATTTGTCGGTGCCGGGGAAGAGGTGGGTTTCTGGAAAAGAGTCGAGGGCCGAGGTGCAGAAGTTGCGGGCGGGGTGTGATGCGATTTTGGTGGGAGCGGAGACTGTGAGGAAAGATGATCCGCGATTGACCGTGAGAACGGGGAAGGTAGGAACGCAACCGTGGCGGGTTGTGGTGACACGGTCGGGGAAACTGCCGAGGAAGGCGCATCTTTTCCGGGATCGGCATAAGGAGCGGACTTTAGTTTACCGTGGAAAAAACTGGAGAGAGGTATTGAGGGATTTATATCGGAGAGGGGTTTGTCGGCTTTTGGTGGAGGGCGGTGGGAGGACGGCAGAAAGCCTGATGGCGGGTGGGAGAGTGCAGGAGGGGGTGATCTATTTTGCTCCGGTCACGGTGGGGGAAGGAAAGAAGGGGTTGGCTCGCATAGCTCGGTGGTCAGACTGGGGGTGGAGGGAGATGGTCATTGCTTGCGCGGGGCGAGACCTGCGCTTGCACGGGAAGCTAAAAAAGGCGAATTAGGAGTATGTTTACGGGCATTGTGGAGGAGGCGGGGGTGGTGCAGGCGATGACACGCCGAGGCAAGGGGTGGAGTTTGGAGGTGGAGGCTGGGCTGGTGGCCCTCGGAGTGAAGATCGGGGACAGTGTGGCGGTAAATGGATGTTGTCTGACGGTGGCGGGGGCCAAAGGGAATAGGCTGGTTTTTGATCTGCTGGATGAAACGCGCGAGAAAACGAATCTGCAATCGGTCGAGGCAGGTGGCCGGGTGAATCTGGAGAGTTCCATGCGGGCAGACGGGAAGGTGGGGGGACATTTTGTGACGGGTCACATCGATGAAACCGCCCGGGTGACGCGCTGGTCACGGTCTGGGGAAGATTGGGAATTGGAGGTGGAGGTGCCTGCGGGGTTGGAGCGTTATTTGGTGCCGAAGGGATGCGTGGCTATCGATGGAATCAGCCTGACGGTGGGGAAGGTGGAGGGACGGAAGTTTAATATCTGGATTATTCCCCACACGTACGAGGTGACGACCCTGCGGGATCGGAAAGAAGGGGACAAAGTGAATCTGGAGTGCGACATCCTGGCCAAGTATGTTGAAAAGATGTCGGGGATTAAAAAATGAGCGGAATGTCGCCGGAGATGGAGAAGCTCCTTGTTTTACAGGAGCGGGAGCAGAGGCATATGCGGCTGGAGCGGGAGCTGGCGGTCTGGCCTGCGGAGATGAAAGCACTGGAAGCAAGACGGGTAGAGATTCGGGCGGCGGCTGAAAGGAAGCGGTTGGCGGCTCAGAGCACGGAGGTGGAGAGGAAGAACCTGGAGTTGGAAGCGGCCGCCCACCGATCGAAAGCGGCGCGCTACAAGATTCAGCAGTTTGAGACTCGGAAAAACGAGGAGTTTGCGGCGTTGGGCGCGGAGATTCAGCGGGAGGAGAAGGAGATCCACGATATCGAGGATCGGGAATTGGATTTGATGGATATTGGCGAGAAGGCGAAAAAAGCTGCGGCTATCGAAATAGAAGCGGCGAAGGGCAGGGAGGCAGAGGTGGCAGTCAAGGAAGTAGAGCAAGGGGCAAAGAAGATTGAGATTGAGGCCCGGCTGATTGATTTAGCTAAAGAGATTGAAATTTTGGCGGCGGGGGTGGAGGAGGGAGTGCTCTCGAAGTATCGGAGAATCATGGCCAACAAAAAAGATGTGGCGGTGGTGCCGGTGGTTCATGGAACGAACTGTGGGGGTTGTCATATGAAACTGACCACTGCCTCGGCGATCTCGGCCAAGGGAGGCAATGTCGGAGTTACTTGTGAGAACTGTGGCAGAATTCTTTTCTGGCCGGTGGACTAGGGGGGAGGCGGACGAGGAGGACCGCGAGTTTAAGTTTAAGATTAAGTTGAAGTCAGAGGGGAGGCGGCAGTACGAAAATGGGAAGGCGCGAGGTGATGGCAGTGGGATTAGCGGTCGGCGTCGCGAGGATCGAGATCTGGCGTGGCGTGGAGTCGGTTTTCTTTCCCATGGTTCTGGAGCACCCAGACGAGGCAATATACGAGCGAAAGGGTGGTTCCTCCCACCGATAGAATGAGAATCAGCCAACCGTAGAGGCTCATGTTTTACTTCCTTCCCGGGCGCGCCAGACGCGGACTGCTCGGGCGATGAGGAGGAGAAAGAGGATGAGAACGGCGGCGACAAAGAGCAGGGCGATGCGGACGGAGGGTTGGGTGCGGATGGCGGCCAGGTTTTCGGCTCCCTTTTGATGGAGCCAGACGGCGAAAACGCCCAAGAGATAGGCAGGGGAGATGTAGCGGATAATGAAATCAAAGATCCGGGGGATGGGGAGAAGGGCACCGCGTTCGAGTTCGGCGCGTCCGCGCTTCACTCCAAGAACCCAGCTGTAAAGCAGGGTTTGGATCGTCGCGAGGACGAAGATGCAGAAGCTGCCGACCCAGAAGTCCATAGCGTCGAGGGCGGCGAGGTCCTTGCTGAACCAGATGACCAGGCCGGTGCCGATAATGGTGATGAAACCGAGGAGGCTGACGGAGCCGCGTCGGTCGAGATCGAGGCCCTCCTCCATAAAAGCGATGGCAGGCTGGAGCATGGAGAGAGAGCTGGTGATGGCGGCGATGAACAGGAGGAAGAACCAGAGAAAGCCGAAGAGTTGGCCGGCGGGCATGTGGGCGAAGACGAGGGGGAGGGTTTGAAAGCCGAGGCCGAAGGTGCCACCGACTGTGCCGGCGGCTCCGAGAAAGAGGAAAGCGGCGGGGATGGTGATGAGGCCACCGAGGCTGACTTCGCAGAATTCGTTGCCGGCCACGGCCGTGGTGGAGCTGAGGGCGATATCGTCGCGTTTTTTAAGATAACTGGAGTAGTTGAGGACGACCCCGAATCCGACGGAGAGGGTGAAGAAGATCTGGCCTGCGGCGGCCATCCACATCTCGGCGTTGCTCAGTGATTTCATAAAGCCAGATAAGCCTCCGCGGATGTCCCACATGTACGCGAGGCCGGCGAGGACGTTGAGTTCGGGGTGGGTGGGGTCGGGCGTGCCGAGAGTGAGGACGCGGCCGAGGACGATCAAAGCGCAGAGGACGAGAAGAGGCATACCCCAGAGGCAGACCTTCTCGATGCCGCCGCTTAAGCCCCGGTAGATGAAGTAGAAATTAAGGAAGACACAAACCAGCAGGCAGATGACGGGAAGGTTGAAGCCGTGGGAAAGGAAGTCGCCGTCAGCGTGGAGGCCGACGAACGAAGAGAAGTGTTCCCGATAAGGAGCCTGATCGATGCCGAGGTTCATTTGGCCGGTGAGATATTTCCAAGCGTAGCCGAGGCACCAAGATTCTATCCAAAGGTAGTACATGTAGATGACGACGGGAACGAGGAGGCCGAGGACGCCGAAGTAGGGGGAGAGGCGATGTTTCCAGATGGAGCGAAAGATACCCGGGCAGGAGTTGTAGCCGTGCTGGCCCCCGAAGCGGCCCATGGCCCATTCTGACCAGGCGATGGGCAGGCCGAGGAGGAGGAGGGCGAGAAAGTAGGGAACGAGGAAAGAGCCTCCGCCGTATTTGGCGGCGAGGCCGGGGAAGCGGAGGAAGTTACCGAGGCCTACGGCGCTACCGGTGACGGCTAGGATGACGCCGAGAGAGGAACCCCAGCTATCTTTTTTTCCGGAGGCCATGGGTAGAGCTTAAAGTCGCTAGATGAGGGGGAAGGCCAAGCCTTATTTGGGGCGGTTGAGGGATTGCTCACGCTAAGGCCGCAAAGCCCCGACGCGGGTCGGGGCGCAGACGCGGGACGGAAAGGGATTTCAGATGTGAGAATGTAAGAATGTGTGAAGGTGGTGGTAGGGCCGATGGTCTCAATCGGCCGATAG
>CAIVGD010000247.1 GCA_903905395.1 uncultured Verrucomicrobiota bacterium | reverse complement strand
ACGCTGTAAAGGGCGTCAGCACCGTCTGTGGCGACGTGCACGATGTATTCTTCGCACAGGGCTCCGAGGAGTATGTCTATATTGGTCGCCACATCATCCACCACCAGCAGGATCGGTCTTAGCTCATTAATGGGTTCCTTCATCTCCTTCATCTCCTCAGTCATAATCTTTTATCTCCGTTTTTTCACGACACTAAAGTGATTTCCAGTAATGAGTATACCATCATGAAGCAACCAAACGTTGACCGTGAACGGTCAATGGTCAATGGTCAACGGTGTATTTGTGGTATATCAATTTGAACAGCAGACGAATAAAACCATATCAATCAATATATCAATACCCGTCCCCTGTTTCGTCCTCCGTCATGGGTCTATTTGGGAAGCCATTTCTCCAGTATTTCCACTAATGCTTGGGGAAAAATTGGCTTTGTGATGTAGTCATTCATACCCGCATCCAGACATCGCTCCCGGTCGCCATGCATTGCGTGGGCGGTCATGGCGATAATTGGAATTGATAAATTCTCTGCTAATTGTTCAGGTTTTTTTTCTTTCAGCATTCCGCCTTCATCATTCATTAATATCTTTTCGTTATTCCTGATTATTTTCGTCGCCTCAATTCCGTCCATATCGGGCATCTGAACATCCATCAGCACCAGGTCGTAGGGCAGTGTTTCCAGGGCGCTGATTGCTTCTGCGCCGTTGGCCACTGTGTCTGCGCGCAGACCTAATTTATCCAGAATGCCCAGCGCCACCAGTTGGTTGGTGATGTTGTCCTCGGCCAGCAAGATGCGCGCTTTGCGGCCGGCGAACGAGTGCTGCATTTCGCGAGCCGCGTGGCGCGTGGCGATAGGCCGTGGTGCCGTTTCGTCTTGCTCCGTAAGCACCATGGACAGCAAGGCCTTCAGTTCATTGTGCCGTATCGGCTTGGTTGAATATGCTGCAAAACCAATCTCCTGGAAGTGCCGGGCATCGCCCCGCGTCCCCAGGGAGGCCAGCATCATCATCCGGGTGCCGGCCAGGCGTTTATCCGACTTGATGATCCGACCCAGTATCTCGCCGTCCATGCCCGGCATCTGCATGTCGATAACGGCGATGCGGAAAGGGTCGTTTTCGGTCAGCGCCTGGTAGAGCGCCTGGAGGGCGCTGGGTCCATCCTGCACATCCATTGGGCGCATGCCCCATGATTCCAGACGAGTAGTCAAAACTTCACGATAGGTGGCGCTGTCGTCAACTATCAGGATATGCACATCGCGCAGGACGGCAGGCGGAAAAATTTCCGCATGGCCTCCCCCGGATTGCTTGTCAAATCGCGCTATGAACCAGAACTCCGAGCCTTTGCATTCCTCGCTGTTTACGCCGACCTGTCCACCCATCATCTCGGCCAGTTGTTTGGAGATGGCCAAGCCCAGTCCGGTACCGCCGTATTGTCGTGTGGTCGAGGGGTCCACCTGGCTGAACTTGTTAAAGAGCAAGCACATCTTGTCCGCCGGGATGCCGATGCCTGTGTCGCGCACAGAGAATCGCAGCAGGACGGTTTCCGGCTCTTCATCTTCATGTTCCCGGCTTTCCCCCACATATTCCCAGCTTTCCTCCTCCTCCGCCTCGTTAATAATTGATATGCGGATTGTCACCTCGCCGGCATGGGTGAACTTGATGGCGTTGCCTGCCAGGTTGGTAAGTATCTGACGCAGACGACCAGGGTCACCGCGCACCAACGTTGGTACATTTAGATCGGCGGTGCAGATCAGCTCCAACCCCTTCTCGTGAGCCCGCACGGCCATCATGGCGGCAAAGTCGTCTAACAGGCTCAAGAGATCAAAATCCAGTATCTCCATGTCGAGTTTCTTAGCCTCAATTTTGGAGAAATCGAGAATGTCGTTGATCAGGCCAAGTAGCGATTCACCGCTGTCGCGCACGATTTCGGTGTAGCGACGCTGCTCATCGTCAAGTTCGGTATCCAGCAGCAGTCCGGTTATGCCGATAACTCCGTTCATGGGGGTTCTGATCTCATGGCTCATGTTAGCCAGGAACTCGATTTTGATACGGTTGGCCTCTTCGGCGGCCTGAACCGCATTTTTGCGCTCTATTATTTCTTCGGTAAGTTGGGCGT
>CAIVGD010000246.1 GCA_903905395.1 uncultured Verrucomicrobiota bacterium | reverse complement strand
TTTGATGTTGGATGTTTGATGAGGGGAAAGAGAGTGTGAATGTGTGAAGGTCCTAAAGTGCGAATGTAGTTTTAAAGTTGGGAGTTTAGGTAGCGGCGGCATCTCCGAGGCCGCCTAGCTGGGCGATGGAAGAGGCACGAAGGTGGTTTTGGCTCGATTGTACGGGGCCTTTGATTATGGTGAGTTCTCATTTATGGGCATTTATCTGACACATCCAGAAACAGGGAATGACCCACGCGCGGTGCAAATGCTATCGGCGGGCGATAATTATCCCTCGTCCGACAAGCCGCTTTTTTTGGGAGGGTATGGTGAGCTCTGTCGGATTGATCTGAATGGAGGAAGAGCTTTAGAGATTTGCGGCGGGTTCGGTAAGTTGGCGGCAAACCTAGCCAAAGTGTTTCCTGGGGCCAAGGTGACGGGATTGGATCTTTACGTTCCGACGTTGCCGGAAAAGGAGGGTTGGCTAAAAAATGCGCCTAACCTCTCCTATGTGGCCGGAACAGCGTTTGATCTCTCGTTTTTGCCAGAAGGGTCCCTGGATCTGGTTTGGGGTCAGGCGGCACTGCATCATTTGGCCCATAGCACCGAGGTTCTTTGCCGGGAGGTGTTGCGCGTTCTCAAGCCTGGAGGGCGGCTGGTATTCATATTTGAGCCGTTGGGGCACAATCCTCTCGTGGCGGCGATTCGAGCGGTGCGAATGGCTCGGGCGGAAATGGTGGATGAGAGTAATCTTTTTCTGTCCCAGATTGAAAAGATGGGCGCTGGATTTTCCAGGTGCGAGGTGCAGGTCTTTAATTTTTTGGGTTATCCGATGAAGGCTTTTTCGGATCGGTTTGGGTGGCTGAACCGGCTGGTTCAAGGGATGGACACCATTCTCTTCAAGAAATTTCCAAAGCTGCTCCGTTACGGGGCGAATTGTAATATCGTTTTCACGAAATAAGGAGAGGCGGCGGCGGACGCCGCCAGGAGAAGATTGGCCCCCTAAGACCTGCCCCCGCCCATTCTCAGATCCGCGTCCCGCGGGGATGGATTTCCGCTTACGCGGGGGAATTGAAGATAGGAGATGGGGGAATCTCGAAGTTCAAAGTTAAGGTAGAGGCGGCATCTCCGAGGCCGCTAGATGAGGATTTTTGATTGGTGAATGGTGATTGGGGAGGGCGGGGGTTGACGATTGAAAATAACGCCCCAAACTAATTGGGTGATCGTTCCGCAAAGTAAAATTGAATTACGCCAGGATGAAGATGGGGTGTGGATTGCAAAGTCGGAGTTGCTCAAGGGGTGTCATGCGCATGGCAAAGACCGTGGGGAGGCGATTCTGCGTTTTCAAGAGGCGGCCAAGGCGCATCTGGAGGCTTTGCTGGAATCGGGCCGTCCGATTCCGCCTGCGTTTCGCAAGCAGTTCGTTCTGGCCGCCTGAATGGCTGGCAAGTTTCCGTTTTGGAATTGCCGGCAGCTGGAGCGGCGGCTGAAAGAGATCGGGTGTGAGCTGATTCGAACATCGGGGGGCCACCGACATTATAGCAATCCTTTCCGGTCTGACCGACTGGTAACTTTTGCGTGGCACGGCGGGGATGTGCCGAGAGGAATTGTGGCTGACGAAAGAGTTTTATTTCAAGAGGTTTTAAGTGCCATCCTGCGCCAAGGCTACGGATGGGTGGGTGCTTGCGTTTCAAGGGAAACAGGAGAAAATTGAGTTGTGATAGCATGCGATGTTGCTCAGTTGCCGATAATGATCCATCAGGAGAAGGTGGCGGCGTTTTGCCAAGCCAAGGGAATCCGTAAATTGAGCCTTTTTGGATCTGTATTGCGGCAGGATTTTGATTCGCAACGAAGCGATGTGGATGTATTGGCAGAGTTTAAACCTGGGGCGTTGAGGGGGATTGGTTGGACCTATTTTGGATATGGGGAAGAGCTAGGGGAGATATTGGGTCACCGGGTGGATTTTTGCGGGAAACTCAATTCCCACATCAGGCCCAAGATAGAAAATGAGCTAATGCCGATTTATGAGCTTCCATGACTCGAAAGTAACTCTGGCTCAGTTGGGTGATTTTATTCGCGAAGCACAACTTTTAGTCGCCGGGCTGACCCTGGAAAAACTTTTGGCGGATCCAGTAAGGTTGCGTGCTTTTGAGCGGGTGATGGAGTTGGTGGGAGAATCCGCCAAGCGACTGCCGGTGGGGCTGCGAGACAAATATCCGGAGATTCCGTGGCGCAATATTGTGGGGATGCGGGATGTGATTACGCATGCCTACGAGGATCTGCAGTACGAAATTCTCTGGGATGCCGTCCAAATCCAGTTTTCCACGTTGGCGGCGACGGTGGAAAGGATGATGCAGGGGGAGGACCGCTAGATGATTTTTAATTTTGGATTGAGGGAAATGAGAGCGGAGGATTGTCGGCGATGTAGGGCGTCCATGCGTGGGCGCCTCGGGATTGAAGCCCGATGGCGGGCAAGATGCCCGCCCCACAGTTGTCTTCAACCTTAATGTCGGAAGCTTAGGTAGCGGCGGCATCTCCGAGGCCGCTAGCTGGACGAATAAATTCGAATATTCAACGCAGGCGTTCTCGGAGAGACCGCCCTACCTCAGCTTCAAGTGGGACAGCCGTCAGAATTGAATCCAGACGCGGGACGGGGGGAGTTGTGATTGGGGAATGGTGATTGGGGATTAAGTTCCCCGTTGATGACCGAAGAGATCGATGTGGAGGCGGGGGCAATATCTAAACCCTTCTTGTTTGCAAATTTCGACGATCCAGGGGGCACGGGAGGCCAGGGTTGTTGAGTCGATGCCCTCAGGCATGAGAAGAATGCGATCAGCGGGGACTTTGGGAAGTTGGAAGAGAATGGATTTTAATTGAGCCAAGTCAGATTCACTTGAGATTACGAATTTTAACTGGACGTTGTAATTGCGAATCCAGTCGGCAAGGACGGCGGGCTGCAATCGGATGGCTTCGTGTTTTTTAGCCCAAGCAGGATCCCGGGAAGTTGGTGGGGTGGAGTTGGAAAGTTTTGGGCTGAGGGAAGCCAAGTCGCAGTCGATGCAGTTGGGTGAAATCGTGCCGGCGGTTTCGATGGTGATGTGACGGCCTTGTTGCTTGAGAGTGGCGGCGAGTTCGGGCAGGTCCGAAGCGATCATTGGTTCACCACCCGTCAGTACGACATGAGACGAATTCCATTCGGACAATTTCTCTAAAATATGGGTGACGGACATTTCGGGACCCTCCGGTTTCCACGAAGCGTAAGGGGTGTCGCACCAGTCGCAGCGGAGGTTGCAGCCTGAGGTGCGGACGAAGGAGGAGGGAACGCCAGCGAGGAGGCCTTCTCCCTGGATGGAGTGAAAGATTTCCGCGATACGCATGCGGGTCAGGTTCCGGGGGCGGGCTTGGACGGAAGAGGAGGGGTGTTGACGTAGGGGGTGGGATCGGGAATGCAGGAGTTAAGAAAAGCTTCACGGCGCTCGATGCAGGTGCCGCAGGTGCCGCAATGAAGAAGGCCGCCCTTGTAGCAGGACCAGGTGCGGGCGTAGTTGACCTTGAGTTCCGTGCCTCGACGAACGATGGATGTTTTGTCCATGGCCACGAAGGGGCGGAGGAGTTGGATCTTGGCATAGGTGCCGGCCTCGATGGCTTGGGCCATGGGGTTGAAAAAATTCTCACGGCAATCGGGATAGATGGCGTGATCTCCGGCATGGGCGGCGATGGCGACAGCTTCGGCTTCGACACTTTCCGCGTAGCCTGCGGCGAGGGAGAGGAAAATTCCGTTACGGAAAGGAACGACGGTTTTTTTCATCGACTGCTCTTCGTAATGGCCGTCGGGGATTTTGCCGCCGGTTTTAAGCAGATCGGATTTGAAAGTCTCCGCAAGGAAGGTGAGCGGCACGATCTGATTCTGAATGCGGAGGAGGCGACACTGGTCGGCGGCACAGGGAAGTTCGCGGGCGTTATGTTTGGCCCCGTAATCAAAGCTGAGGGCGGCGACCACCTGTTCCGTGGCGGCCATGTGATGAAGGACGGTGACCGAATCAAGGCCACCGGAAAGAAGGACCACCACCTTCACGGGAAGAAGGGATTATGAGCGAGTTCGTGAGCCACGGTAGTCATGGGGCCGTGACCTGGCAGAAGAATGGTTTCGGGCGGCAGGGAGAGGACTTTTTGGCGGATGTCATCAAGAGCGGGGCGATAGCGGGAGCGAATGCTGCCGACCGAGCCGGCAAAGATCACATCCCCCACCGACGCAATGGGGGTTTCCAACCCGCGGATTTCATACACCGTCCCGCCCGTGGAGTGACCGGGGACGCTGTGAGCCGTGATGTGGAGGCCCCCCACCTTGAATCGCTGACCATCTTCGACCGGTTTGCATCCGGGAAGGGGTTCGGCTTCGGGAGTAAAACCCACCGCTTTCGTGCGCTCGATGATCCGGTCGAGTTCCAGGACGTGATCTCCGTGGGCATGGGTGAGAAGAATCTTGGCCAATGTCAATTTATGGCGTTCGAGAGCGGCAAAAAGAGGATCGGCGTTGGTGCCAGCATCGAATGCTACCGCAAGCCGAGTCTTGGGATCCCAAACGAGATAGTGATTCACCGTCAAATCGGCGAATGGGGTGGTGAACTGAAGGACGTTGGGAGGAAGGGCGACGGCGGGAGCGTTCCAAGTGCCATTGGCGAGGGCTATGACGGAATCGGGGCGGAGTCCTAGGACCCGAGCCATCTTCTCGATGGCGGTAGGTTCACGGCGGCCTGCCCGCAGATTATTTAGGTCGGGCACGCTGATTTCCGCGAGTTTAACTAGATCGCGGTCGGTCATGCCCTGGGCTTTTTGAGCCTTCATCAGGACGTCGAGGTGAGTATCTTCGAGATTCACGGGAAAAGTTTTGCCGTTTGGCGGGTGATTTAGGAAGGGGGGATGGGGGTTTCAACCACACCGTAAAGGGGTGGAGGTAATTCGAACCAGGAACGGCAACCGGAGAGGGATGCGGAAGAGGGCAAACGCGAGAGTGGTGAAATAGAAAAAACGCGGAGGTGGGCTCGAGAATGCCGGCCCGTGGCGATGGTTTCGCAGACCGAGGCGAGTTCTTTAAAGCCCTGGATCATGAGCGGCGTGCTTTCGTAATGAGCAAAGGATAGTTGCGGGCTAGGTAGTAGAGGCCGGAGCCAGCGGTGATCAGGGCGGTAATGATGACGGCGACATCGAGAAGAATTCGTCCGTTGGGCATGAGGGGATCGACGGCGAGCAGGAGAAGTCCAAGGATGGCGGTGAACATTTGGGTGACGGTTTTGTGTTTGCCGACTTTTTCAGCGGCGAGGACGACTCCCTTTTGTCCAGCCACGAGTCGGATGCCGGTGATGAGGAATTCGCGGGCCACGACGAGGGAGACAAACCAGACGGGGAGAAGGCCGGCGCCGAGAAGTCCTATGAAGGTGACTGCGACGAGAAGTTTGTCGGCGAGAGGATCGAAGAGGCGTCCGAAATCGGATTCGATTTTCCAGAGGCGGGCGAGATGGCCGTCGAGCCAATCGGTGATGGCGGCGGCCACGAAAAGAATGACGGCGAGCCAGGCGGTCCAAAGGGGTACGGGAGGATGGGCGCAGGCTTGGAGGAGAATGAGGAGCACGAACGCGGTGATCACGCGGCCCATGGTGAGCCAGTCGGGAAGAGTCATTTCCAATAGGTTAAGATGGGCGATGGGGGAAGGAAGATTAAGTTTAAGAGAGAGAGAAGAGAAGATGGGGACGCCGCCAGGAGAAGAGTGAAGATAGAAGATAGGAGATGGGGATGCGGAAGACCGCGAGTTGAAGTTTAAGTTGAAGAGGGAGAAGAGGGGGAATAAGATAAGGCTATGGATGCGAAGGTATTGATTGATCCCGCGGTGTGTCACGGCAAGCCGGTTTTATGCGGAACGCGGGTACAGGTGTCGGTGGTGGTGGGAGGATTGGCGGGGGGGATGTCGGTGGAGGAGGTGGCAAAAGAGTACGGATTGAAGCTGGAGCAGGTGCGGGCGGCGGTGGCTTATGCGGGTTCTCTTTTGGAGCAGGAAGTGCACCACCCGCTTCCGGCGTAGTTTCCCTTGCAATTTCTTTTGGATGCGAATTTGCCAGGGTCCCTGATGGGGGTCTTGAGGGAGCTCGGGCATGAAGCGGAAGAGGTGAATGAGGTGATGGCTGGGAATACTCCGGATGAGGTGGTGATTGGGTATGCCCGTGAACGCGGACTGATTTTACTGACGAGGGATTTTGATTTTGCGGATATTCGAAACTATCCTGTGGGAAACACGCCCGGAATCGTCGTCATCCACGTGCCGGATGATTACGGGGCAAAAGAAATTAGCCGACTGGTGCGGAGAGGGTTGGGGGAGGCGAAGTTGTTGGCGGAATTACCCGGGGGCTTGGCAATCTTAGAGCCGGGGAGGGTTCGTGTGAGAAAGGGGTGCTGATTAGTAGATTCGCTGTTAGGGGTGGGTCCGGCAGGAGAAGATCGGAGATAGGAGATAGGAGAATAGTTTAAGTTGACCCTACTACGCTCCGAGCCTCGAGGACTCGGGCGGAGCTTCGAAGGGCCCTCGCGGGGCGAGGGAGTTTAAGTCAGAGGGGAGGACTTGCCTCGATTTTGCGGTGTGTATAGTTGTACTGAGATGAGCACGTTAACGGCCCAGTACCCGGAGGAGCTTCTCCAGACGTTGCGCATGTCGAGGGAAGAATTTGAGTCGGAGGCGCGCTTTGCCATGGCGGCCAAACTGTTTGAACTGGGCAAGCTGACCACGGGCCAAGCTGCGCAAATGGTGCCGATGGAGCGTTACGAGTTTATCAAGCGCTTGGCGGAAGTAGGTGTGGCTGCGGTGAATTGGGATTCGGCCGAGGCGCGGGATGAGTTCGACAACGCCTGAGACTACGGCGGTCATCAATACCGGCCCAGTCATCGCCCTGGTGGCGGCTTTGGGCTCCCTCGACATTTTGTCTAGGCTTTACCCGAAGGCTATTCTTCCGAGAGAGGTATGGCATGAGCTATTGGCCGGTGGAGAAGATTGTCTAGAAGTGCGGGCGGTGCGTGCGGCGGTGGGGATTGAAGTGGGGGTTGATGCGGTGGTGGTGAAAAACGTATTTGCAGTGGCGCTGGATCTCGGTGAAGCGGCGGTGATTCAAATGGCTTTGGATCGGGGAATTGATCGAGTGGTCTTGGACGAACGACTCGGGCGCAAGGTCGCTGCGCAATGCGGTCTGTGTGTGACTGGAACCCTTGGGATTCTTCTTCGGGCCAAGAGGGCGGGCATCCTTTCGAGACTTTCTCCATGCGTGGAAAGGATGAGGCAGGCGGGGATCAGAATCGCTGCCCCGATTGTCCAATCGGTACTGGCAGAGGCGGGGGAAGCTGGGAGATGAGGGCTGGGGAAGACCGCGAGTTGAAGTTTAAGTTGACCCTACTACGCTCCGAGCCTCGAGGACTCGGGCGGAGCTTCCTCCTTCGTCAAGACTTCGGAGGACAGGTCGAAGGGCCCTCGCGGGGCGAGGGAGTTGAAGTCAGAGGGGAAGCGGAGGACGCGAGGGGGGGGAGGAGAAGAGGGCGGGTGCGAATGTCAGAAGGTGGGAAAGTGCGAAGGTACTAAGGTGTGAAGAGGGAAATGTTGGTTGCTAAAGGGGGCAGAGGGATTAAAATTCGATCATGAAGTTCAGGGTGGTAGTTGAAAAGGATGAGACGACCGATCGTTGGTCGGCGGTGTTTCCTGAGGTTCCTGGCTGTGCCAGCGCGGGAGACACGGAGGCGGAGGCGGTGGAAAATGCACGAGAAGCGCTCGCGCTCTGGCTGAAGCCCTCAAAAATGAAGTTCCCGAACCAAGCGAGGGTTTTGGAAGTTTCAGTTCCGTGAGCCGAAGATTTCCGGTTCGTAATGCCAAAGAAGTGGTGAGGGTTCTGCGGAGCCACGGGTTTCAGCAGATCGACCAATCAGGGAGCCACCAGAAGTGGCGAAATACAGACGGGCGACAGGTCATTGTTCCTTTTCATGGATCCAAACCTATTCCAATCGGCACGCTTAAAAGCATTCTTGAGGGAAGCGGATTAAAGGCTGAAGACCTGTAGAAGGTAGCGGAGGGCATGGGGGGGGCGTAAGCCAGTCGAAGATTAAGTCGAAGTCAGAACATTGTGATCTGCGACCCAAATTTTCTGTGGGTTAAGCGATAAGGTCGTAGATTTTGTGGCTGGTGATGGTGACTTCGGCAAATTCGCCGGGGGTGAGCGGGGTGGTGAGGAGGACTTTGCCATCGACGTCGGGGGCATCGGCTTCGGTGCGGGCGGTAGTGGGGGTATCGACCAAAACACGAAGTTTTTTACCGACGAGGGAGGCGGCCCGTTCCGTGGTGATTTTTTGTTGGGCGGCCATGGCTTTGCGGTAGCGGGATTTTTTCACCGCGGATGAAATCTGGTTGGGCATCTTGGCGGCGCGACTGCCATGTTCCTGCGAGTAGGTGAAGATTCCCATGCGTTCGAATTTTGCGTCTTGGATGAAGCCGAGAAGGGTTTCGAACTGGGCATCGGTCTCGCCCGGGAAGCCGGCGATGAAGGTGGTGCGGATGGCGAGGCCGGGGATGCCTGCGCGGAGGCGGGCGACGAGGTCGCGTATATGGGCTTCGGAAGTTTCCCGGCGCATATCTTTGAGCATTCCTTCCTCGATGTGTTGCAGTGGCATATCGACATAGCGGGCAACTTTTGGGAGGCGAGCGATGGCGGTGATAAGTTCGTCCGACCAGTGGGCGGGGTGGGTGTAGAGGAGGCGGATCCAGAAATCGCCTTTGACGGAGGAAAGAGCCTCGAGAAGGTCGATGATGTTTTCCCCGCGCTGTGAGCTGACGGGGGCGCGAGGGCCGGGACGCTCGGCCCAGCGATCCATCCCGAAGTAGGTGGTGTCTTGGGAAATAAGCAGAAGCTCCTTCACTCCTTCGGAGACGAGCTGTTCGGCTTCGCGTCGGACGGATTCG
>CAIVGD010000245.1 GCA_903905395.1 uncultured Verrucomicrobiota bacterium | reverse complement strand
AGCAAGGTGATCAAAGCTTTCGGCGTCGAGGGTCCCGTCTTTGGTTTCGCCCAACGATCCGCCTTTCTTTTTCGGGATGGGAAACTGCTCTGGCGCGACCCAAAAGGCTCCACCCGCGACCAAGGGGAAGTCGTCATCCGGTTTCTGGATTCGCCCCTCGCGAAGTGAAATCCTTCCGCAAGGAACTCACCTTTCGCACGCCCACACGCAGGGCTTTCCTGAATATCACCCCGCAGGTGGAGTCCTCCCTCGACGAATCCGGAGTGCACGAGGGCCTGTGTCTGGTCAATGCCATGCACATTACTGCCTCGGTCTTTATTAATGACGATGAATCAGGCCTCCATGCGGATTTTGAAAAATGGCTGGAAGGGTTGGCTCCGGAAAAACCCCACTCCCAGTACCGGCATAACGGCGCCGAGGACAATGCCGATGCACATCTGAAGCGTTCCCTGATGGGTCGGGAGGTTGTCGTCGCAGTCACGGGTGGTCGGCTGGATTTCGGCCCTTGGGAGAGGATTTTTTATGGGGAATTCGACGGGAAGCGCGCAAAACGGGTGCTTATCAAAATCATCGGCGAATAATCCCTCCTTTACCTCTTCCACTTCTCGACCCTAACACCTATAAAAATATTATGGCTTCGATCTTTGGCAACCGTCTGCAGATTTTTACCGGGAACGCGAACCGGGAGCTTGCCCAGCGGATCGCGGATTTCGTCAAGGTACCCATCGGCAAGGCCACAGTCTCCACTTTTCCGGACGGAGAAACGTTTGTCAGATTCGACGAAAACATCCGCGGCAATGATCTCTTCATCGTCCAACCCACCTGCCCTCCGACCAATCAGAACCTGATGGAACTTCTCATCCTGGTGGATGCCGCCCGCCGGGCGAGCGCCTTCCGGATCACCGCCGTTCTGCCTTTCTTCGGATACGCCCGTCAGGACCGCAAGGATCAGCCACGGGTTCCTATCACCGCCAAGCTGGTTGCCAACCTGCTGGTCGCGGCAGGGGTTAATCGGGTTCTCGCCATGGATCTTCACGCCCAACAGATTCAGGGCTTTTTTGATATCCCTGTGGATCATCTTTTCTGCTCCCCGATTTTCTATCGCCATATCGCCGAGAAAAAGATTCCAAACCTCACCGTCGTCACCCCGGATATCGGCGGCATGAAAATGGCCGCAGCCTATGCCCAGATGTTTAACTGCGGGTTGGCTATCGTAAGCAAAAGGCGACTGAGCGCCTCCGAGACGGAATCCACTCAAATCATCGGGGACGTGAACAACAAGAATGTCCTTCTCGTCGATGATATCACCGAGACGGCGGGTACGCTGGTCTCCGCCGTGGAGATTCTTCGAAAACAGGGAGCTAAAGATGTCTATGTCGGCATTCCCCACACGGTGCTCACCCCAACCGGCATAGAGCGAATCCAGAAACTCCACATCAAGGAGTTGATCACCACCAACACGACTCCCCAGCAGGAAATCAAGGGCGTTGCCACCACAGTCCTTTGTGTGGCCCCGTTATTGGGGGAAGCCATCCTGCGGATTCACGCAGGGGAATCGGTCTCCTCGTTGTTTGAAATTCGGGCAGGCGTCAAAACCTGACGCGGTCCGCCTACTGCCTCAAGACGTAGGCGAATAGCAGGGGCGCTACGATCGTCGCATCCGACTCGATTACAAAACGCGGGGTCTTTCCACCCAACTTACCCCAGGTGATTTTCTCGTT
>CAIVGD010000244.1 GCA_903905395.1 uncultured Verrucomicrobiota bacterium | reverse complement strand
TTTTGAGTTTCCGCTATGATCAACGAATGGCGTCGAACTTACCGATTGAAGAGATTCGCGAACCGCTGGAGCAGGCGTTGCGGTTGGGCAAAAAGAGAATTGTGATAGAGGCTCCGACCGGTTCTGGGAAGTCGACGCAGATTCCGCAGATGCTGTTGGAGGGGGGATTTCTGGGAGGGGCTGGGCAGGCGGTGATTCTTCAGCCCCGAAGAATTGCGGCGCGAATGCTGGCGAAGAGGGTGGCGGAAGAGAGGGGGGTGGAGCTGGGTGCGGAGGTGGGGTACACGATCCGACTGGACGATCTGACGTCGGCGAAGACGAGGATCCGATTTGTCACGGAGGGGGTGTTGGTGAGGCAAATGATTTCGCGACCCAGGTTGGAGGGGGTGCAGGCGGTGATTTGTGATGAATTTCACGAGAGGCATCTTTACGGAGATCTGACTTTGGGACGGGTTTTGGATTTGCAGGAGGGGGCGAGGCCGGACCTGATTCTGCTGGTGATGTCGGCCACGTTGGAGACGGAGAAGCTGGCGAAGCGGATTGGGGCGGTGGTGTTGAGATCGGAGGGGAGGATGTTTCCGGTGGAGATGCAGTATTTGAAAAAGAGGGAGGATTTGAGTGGGTCGGGCGCGGCGGAGGTGGCGGCGCGGGAGGCTGAGCGGTTGGTGCGGGAGGGGAAAGGGGATGTGCTGGTGTTTTTGCCTGGGGGCTATGAGATCAACCGGGCGAGGCGGGATTTGGAATCGAGATTGGGAAACAAGGATGCGGTGATCCTGCCCTTGCATGGGGAAATGGCGCCGGCGGATCAGGATGCGGCATTAAAAAAATATGATCGGCCCAAGGTGGTGGTGGCGACGAATGTGGCGGAGACCTCGCTGACTTTGGACGGGGTGAAGTCGGTGGTGGACTGCGGAATGGCGCGGATGGCGAAGTACGATCCGCGGAGGGGATTGGAGACGTTGCTGGTGGAAAGGATTAGTCATGCTTCGGCGGCGCAGAGGGCTGGAAGGGCGGGACGGACGGCGCCGGGGGTTTGTGTGAGGCTGGAAACGGAGATGGACTGGTCGAAACGTGCGAAGGCGGAGGAGCCGGAGGTGCGCAGATTGGATCTGACCGAGGTGGCGCTGGTGTTGGCGGCGGCTGGGGCCGGGAGGCTGAGGGATTTTCGTTGGGTGGACATGCCAGAGGAGGATTCGGTGGTGAGGGCGGAAAAACTACTGGCGGATCTAGGGGCGACAGAGGGGGTGGGTGGCAGGTTGACAGAGACGGGCAAAAGGATGTCGGGTTGGCCGGTGCATCCGAGGTTGGCGCGGATGTTGATTGAGGCGGGGGCGTTGGGGTGTTTGCGCGGGGCGGCGGGGATTGCGGCGTTACTTTCGGGGAGGCCACTGTTGCAGAGGATGGCGGGGCGGAAGGGGGAGGGGGCGGAGATTTTGTGGGAAGCGGAGGAGGAGAGTGATTTGTTTGTTTGGTTGCGGGCGTTGCGGTTTGCGGAGCGGGAGAGGTTTCATCCTGGGGCGTGTGGGCGGATGGGAATTAATGGAGGGGCGGCTAGGGAAGCGGCGGCGGTGAGGGATCGGTTGCTGAGCATGTCGCAGGCGATGGGGTTGAAGGTGGAGGAGTCGCCGGCGGGTGGTGAGAAATTACGACGGTGTGTGTTGGCGGGGTTTTCGGATCATCTGGGAAGGAGAATGGATGGGGGGACTTTGCGGTGTCGGTTGTCGGGCGGGCGGAGTGGGGCGATTGCGCGGGAGAGCGTGGTACGGGATCGGGCGTTGGTCATTGCGGCGGAGATGAAGGAGATTGGGCGGACGGACGGGGAGGTGGAGGTAGTTCTGGGGTTAGTGACGGCGGTGCAGGAGGAGTGGTTGAAGGAGATGTTCCCGGGAGATTTTTCGGAAAAGAGCGGGCTGATTTTTGAGGAGAATGGCAGGAGGGTTTTACAGGTGGAGCAGAAGCGGTTTCGGGATCTGGTGTTAGAGGAGAAGAAACGGGATGTGGAGGCGGGTCCGGAAGCAGCGGCTGTGTTAGCGGGAGCGGTGTTGGAAGGGAAATGCGCCTGGCCGGGGTGGAGTGCGGAGGCGGATGGCTTGTTGGAGAGGTTGGAGGTGGTGCGTGGATGGGCGGAGTCGGAGTCGTGGCCGGCGTGGGATGAGGAGGCGAAGCGAGGGGTGTTGGAGAGTCAGTGTGAGGGGTGTCTGACTTGGCGGCAGGCAAACGAGACGAGGGCGCTGGATGCGATGCGGGGGTGGCTGGGTGGGGAGAGGATGCGGAGGCTGGAGGAGTTGGCGCCGGAGAAGATGGTGATGCCGGGTGGGAAGTTTTTGAAGATTAAGTATGGGCAGGGAAGAGATCCGATGGTTTCGGGCAGGATTCAGGAGTTGTACGGGTTGAACAAGACGCCGCGGATTGGGGATGGACGGGTGGAGTTGACCGTGGAGATTTTGGGGCCGAACCGAAGGCCGTTGCAGGTGACGCGGGATTTGGGATCTTTTTGGAAGGATACGTATCCGAAGTTGAAGCCGGAGTTGGCGAGAAAGTATCCGAAGCACGAGTGGAGGTGAGGGAGGGCGGCGGCGGACGCCGCGGGGAGAAGATGGAAGATAGGAGATAGGGAATTTTGAAGTTGGAAGTTTAGGTAGAGGCGGCATCTCCGAGGCCGCCTAGCTGGGCGAACAAGATTGGAAAATCAACGCAGGCGTTCTAGGGACAGACCGCCCTACCCAAGCTTCAAGCGGGACCGTCATCGGGATTCAATTCGGACGGCGCCCACGCATGGACGCCCCACAGTTGTTTTCGGTTTTGAGGTTTGATCTACGACTCAATGCAAGTGATTGATTCAAAAAGATCTGAGGAGTGATTCTCAGGTTTTGTGTTCTGATTCCAGTAGCTAGGAATTCGGGCCGCAGGGATTTGAACCCTGGACCTCTTGTACCCGAAACAAGCGCACTACCAAGCTGTGCTACGGCCCGATAGGGAAAGCTTAACCGGAACCAGCGCAGGGGCAACCGCGGCTTTGGAGTTTTTGTTTATTGCGGCCCAAATGAAACGATCGGGGGACAGGATGCCCTCACAGCATTTGGATCAGCGGGCGGAGAGATCGAAGTAGAAGGCGGAGAGAGGGGGGAGGTCGGGGAGGGAAAATCCGGTCGAAATCAGATCTTTGGCGGGACAGGAGATGGAGGCGGGTTGGGCGGAAGCGAGGAGATCGGTGCCAGAGAGGGTTGTGTCTATGGGAAGGGTGAGAGCCGCGACCGATTCGGTGGAGAGTTTTAGTTTCACGCCTGAAAATGTTTTTCCGGGGTGGAGGTTGGCGACCACCAGGACGGACTGTCGAGCCACGGGGTCGTAACGGAGAAAGGAGTAGAGCCACCTTCCGGATTCACGATTGC
>CAIVGD010000243.1 GCA_903905395.1 uncultured Verrucomicrobiota bacterium | reverse complement strand
CCCTGAGATACTTCACCCAAGTTGAATTTTTGAAAGCCGATTGGCTTTCACCGGTTGTCTCCTCGGGTCCTTTCGTAACCTACAGGTTCAGGGATCCCTTAAGGGCTGGTCGCAAGACCAGCCCTTTTTTTCGGGCAGAATGGGTGTTAATAAGCTGATGGCCAAAACCCTAAAGAATCAACGAGTTACGTGATTTTCGGACGGTCAAAAAAGAAAATTAGGCGGGCAATCCCGCAGCATATTAGGGGGATGCCGCCCCTGACAATTTCACCGCTGTGAGCCACTCCACACCCAGCCAGCCTTTAACCAGAGTCACCATTACCCGCGAGCCTGGACTTGGGTCCAGCTTCTGCCACTCAGAGTACCGGGTGAAAGACATCTCTACATCCGCTCTTATTTGCCCTGGCATCACGATTGATGCAAAGTACTTAGTGGGGACGGGACCGGTGGCCTGCTTCCGTAACTTGACGTACTCGACGCTCAGGGTCCGTTCCCCCTCAACGTGTAAGCTGTTGAGCCCATCGACCAACGGCCCAGCCGGCCCAATGAGAAATAGGAAGCAGACCCCCAGGTTCTTCATCGTGGCGCGCCACCTTAATACTGCGTCCGTCGATAGCAATAGAACCATGCCAGTAGTCGCAGCCAACACCCCACTCGTGAAGAGTAAGCGAAGTTCCCAAGGTGTGCCAAAGACACCCGGTTCCGCGCGCCAAGATTCGGATAGCAAAAACCAGAGCAACAGTAACGCAAACTGCGCGTCCACAAGGTTTGCCAATCTGCCCCGTGGTTTCGTTTGCCCGGTAGAGTCAGCGGGAAGCTTCCCCATCAGGCGGTCCAGGGCGGCAACAAGTTGTGCCATGTCCGACTGCTGCTGTTCATAGTCTTCTTGACGGGGGAACGACCAAGCACCCGACCCAACCTTTAAGAGGTTATCGCCAAACTTCAGGGAGCGTAGCCCGGGGTTCCGGAGCGCAAAAGCGAGAAACAACTCTCGCACGGGCTGGCTAGCCTTGAATATGTCCAGTACATCGCTTCGCTGCGTTACCACCCGAAGTCGCCTGTCAAAACGGTCGTCCCCGGTGCTGTTTTTGTTCTTAAGAAACCACCGTATGAAGGGTCGCGTCTGTGTCACCGTGAAGCTCGCGCGTACGGCGGTTGGGATACCGAGGCCTGCGCCCGGGACTGTGCGCATTGAGAGCGCTCCATCAAGAACTGCACCTTCGTCATCTGGTGCTCCAGGCGCGCCTGCTTGGCCCGCAGCCCTGCCAGGGTCACTTCGGCCTTCTCGACAACGCCCGCTAGCGCCGCGCGCTCATTGAGCAGCCACTTGATGTCGGGAGGGGTGCGCATGCGGGGCGTCGGGGCGGCCACCATTTGCTCGTGCCGCCTCATCAACTGCCGCCTTCGCGATTGCTGCGGCTCGTACCGCAAGGTCCACAAGTGTGGCTGGCTGCTTCCAGCGCCAAACCCCAGGAATTCCGCGAGCCGTGCCATGCAGTGGTTCTACCAAGCGGGCACGAGCCAGGCAATAGAGCGCTGTCTTCACCGAAGTCCTCAGGCTCCTGCGACTCGATGGGAACGGAAGCGTGAGCTGAAAATGTAGGACCACTTGATTGATGAGCTGTATCGTGTCCACCGCGGCTGGCGATGCATCCTTCAGTGTTTGTAAGATGAATTGTGTAAGCGCACCGCGCTTGCCGTACTTCCCCGCCCACGCATAGACGACACCGCCGGCGCTGGGCTCGACTCGGCTGTATGCAAGCCCGATGCTTGCGTCTAATGCGTCCAGAGTGACCTGATGAGACTCCCGCGCTTCTGCGCATCGCAACATCAACGCGGTTATTGCATCCACCTTGCGCTGAAGTGCCGCCAACCGAGGGGCCAAAGCCTTTTGGTGAAAGTAGGTTTTGCCGATTTCGCCCGCAATGGCGGCTCGCTCGTTGAGCAGCCACTTCAAGTCGGGTGGTGTGCGAGTGCGAACGGAGGGGGAATTGGGCACGTTGGTAGGGCACGGAGTTGACGATACCGCTGTACAGCGACCGACTGTGGCCAAAAAGCCTCGAAAACGGGTGAAATCCGGCGAATTCGGACCTTTGGCCGCAGTTTGGGCCATCAGCTTATTAACACCCGGCAGAATCAGCGTGATGAGATTCCTCCACACCATGCTGCGCGTCGGCGACCTGCAACGCTCGATCGACTTTTACACCGGCGTCCTGGGCATGCAACTGCTGCGCAAGACCGAGAACCCGGATTACAAATACACGCTGGCT
>CAIVGD010000242.1 GCA_903905395.1 uncultured Verrucomicrobiota bacterium | reverse complement strand
CCGGTGATTGGCAATGGCGATGTGGTTACTCCTGATGGGGCGGAGCGAATGATGAAGGAGACGGGTTGCGCGGGGGTCAGCATAGGACGCGGGGCCTTTTTGAACCCGTGGATCTTTCGGGCAACCGCCCACTATTTGGAGACGGGAGAGTTGATGCCGGAACCGGATTTCGAGGAGAGGGTGAGAGTCATGACGCGGCATCTGGACCGGAACATCGAGTTTTTTGGTGAGGATAGAGGGTGTGTGCTCTTTCGGAAGGTGATTCCCTGGTATGCACGGAGGTTTGGACCTTCGAGGGAGTTTAAGAAAAAGGCTGTGAGAATATCCAGCCGAGCGGATTACGAGAAAGCCTTGGCTGAGTACCGAGAGTGGCGGGAACAGTTTCTTGATGAAAAAGGAGAACTGCAGGACAAGTTTGCCCCCTCGCGCCTGAAGGCCGTTTTTGCCGGTGATAGGTCAGTCGAGAAGTCGGAGATTCCGGTTCCCAAAGGGCCGGTAGCGAATTGGTGAGGGAGACGGGACGCGGAGCCCATGCCGGAGATTTTTAATTTTTGATGTTTGATTTTGGATTTTTAAGAAGTGCGAAAGTGGTTTTGAAATTTGGGTAGCGGCGGCATCTCCGAGGCCGCCTAGCTGGGAGGCTCAAATTACGAAACAAATGTAGGGCGGGCATCTTGCCCGCCGTCTGAATCACATTTTGAGGCGTGCAGGCATGCCCGCCTCACTGCAGATGGTGCGGCGCCGTTCTCTAGGCGTTGACATAAAGGGGGGAGAGCGGGAGTCTTTTAACATGAACAAATCAAAGTCTTACTCAACTAAGAATGACCTTCCCCAAGAGATACGGGACAAGATGATCCCGCTTTTAAATGCTCGCCTAGCCGATTCGATCGATCTGCAGACGCAGTGCAAGCAGGCCCATTGGAACGTGAAGGGGCCGAGCTTCATCGCCCTGCACGAGCTGTTCGACAAAATTAACGAGGATGTTGAGGAGTATGTGGATTTGCTGGCGGAACGGGCAGTCCAGCTCGGCGGGGTGGCCGAGGGAACGCTCCAGTCGGTGATCAAGGGAACTGGTCTGAAAGAGTACGGAGCCAAAGGAGGGTCGGGGCACGAACATGTGCAGGCACTATCCGATGCCTTGGCGGCTTATGGGAAGTCGGTGCGGGCTGCGATCGATACCAGCGATCAAGGTGGAGACAACGACACTGCCGATCTTTTTACGGAAATATCCCGCGGCACCGACAAGTGGCTTTGGTTTGTGGAAGCGCATCTGCAGGCCGAGCGATAATCCCTCCCGCCGAATAATGGCTGTCATAATTTTTAATCATGCGCCGATGGCGCTTTTCTACTTCTCCCTGCCCGTGATCGTGGGTCTGGCACTGGGGATGTTTCTCATGATGGAGTTGGGTCGTGGAGTGGGGAGATGGCATCTGCGCACCGGTCGTGGGTCCATAAAGGATTGGCTCGGGGTGGTCGATGGCCCGATTTTCGCCATCTTCGGTCTGCTGATCGCCTTCACATTTTCCTCCGCCATCAGCAGGTTTGACGATCGCAGGAAGCTGATCGTGGAGGAGGCGAATGCGATCGGAACCGCTTATCTGCGTTTGGACTTGCTTGCCCCTCCCGACCGCAACGATTTGCAGGACAAGTTTCGAAAATACGTCGATTCCCGGTTAAAAACGTATGCCCTATTCCCGGATATGAACGCTGTCCTTGAGGAGTATTGCCACTCGCAACTTCTCCAAAGTCAAATCTGGAGCGGTGCCGTAGCCGCCGCCGGCAAGACATCGACTCCGCCAGCCAGCATGCTGCTTCTACCAGCTCTCAACAGCATGATTGACATCACGACGGCCAGGACAGCGGCCACACAATTTCATCCGCCTTTGATTATTTATGGTATGCTTTTCATCATGTCTCTGGTGGCCGCGCTCTTGGCTGGTTATCAGATGGCAAGCACGGCGAAGCGGAGCTGGTTGCATATGACTTTGTTTATTTTGTGCATCACCTTGGCCTCCTACGTGATTCTGGATATCGAATACCCCCGACTGGGCTTCATCCGGGTAGATTCGGCGGACTCAATCCTCAAAGACGTGAGGGATAGTTTTGGGCAGTAGTTTCCACCGGTGTGGCGGGGCGCAGACGCGGACGCGGAAGACCGCCGGGCGGCGGACGCCGCCAGGAGAAGATGGAAGATGGGGAGAATAATTTAAGTTTAAGATTAAGTTGAAGTCAGAGGGGAAAAGAGAGTGGGAATGTGCGAAAGTGTGAAGATGGGTTTGAGGTAGGGCTTTACCAACAGCGGTGGGCGAGGGAGGGGATGATGGGAAGGTCCGAACTTTTGCATCGGTCCTGCTTGACTGACAACTTGACATATGCTTGACTTATTATTGTGAGCTACGAGCCCGGATTCATTATCACCCCAAGAATTCTTTCCTTGGTGGAGAGGACGGCGGAACTGCGGGAACGGATTCATGGATCAGGAATCGAACTTTCCTGGATTCCGGCTCTCCAGAAGGATACGCGGACACGGAATGTGCATGCCTCGACCGCGATTGAGGGCAATCCGCTGACCTTGGCGCAGGTTCGGGCCCTGGAGGAAGGGAGGGAGCCTGCCGCCTCGACACCCCGATCCCGGAACGAGGTGTTGAACTATTTCGCTGGATTGCGCTATGTGGAAAAACGCGCAGGAAGTTCCTTGGTCCGGCGCGCGGATCTCCTGACCCTTCATCGTATTTTGGCAGGGGGGGTTATGGATCAAGGCGAGGCTGGACGTTTCCGCTCCATGGCGGTCCGTGTCGGGGGATACCGGCCCCCTGGGCCTATGGCGGTTCCGGGACTGATGTCTGAGTTTTTAGATTGGTGGAACAACAAATCGGGTGGGCTCTCGCCCGTTCTTAGCGCGGCCATCTTGCATCACCGCTTGGAGTCGATTCATCCCTTCGCCGACGGGAATGGAAGAATCGGACGAGCCTTGGCTTTGTGGGAGCTTTACCGGCGCGGCTTCGATACCCACCACATTTTTTCTGTGGATGAATATTACTGGGAAGACCGCCCACGCTACTATGCCGCACTCGATGCGGTGCACTATCAGGGGAATGATCTAACAAGCTGGATCGAATATTGCGCCGAAGGTTTAAGGCAGACGCTCGAACGCGTTTGGCTGAGAGTGCGAAGCATTCAAAGCAAATCCCCGGGTAAGATATTTCTGCGTCCCCGGCAGGAGCGGTTACTCCAAATCCTGCGCGATCATCGGAGTATGGCCCCTTCCGAGATCTGGGCGGCGCTTAGGATTTCCCGACAGGGGGCGATGGATCTCCTGCGGCCCTTGATGAAGTCAGGGATGGTAAAAAAGGTCGGAGGTAAAAAAACCGGGCGATATCTTTTGTGTAGGTAGGGGATCTGAGAACAAGTGGAAGCAGGCGCGGACGCGGGACGCGGAGATGGTTTTGAGGTAGGGCTTTACCAACCGCGGTTGGCGAGAGAGGCGACTATGGCCTGAGCGGCGCTGACAGCCGCGGGAGGAATGGCTTGCCGCTGGGATTCGGTCTGGTCGCCCTGCACGAAGAAAGTGGTGGTGCCGATGGCGGTGGTTTTGGAAATGACATCCTTCTTTTCCTTCATGCTGTAAAGTCGGTATTCCAAAGTGATTATGAGTTGAAATTGAAGGGTGGTGAGGAACTGTTGGGTGGATTGACGAATGGCTGAACGCTCGATCTTTTTCACCGTGACCTCAAGAATAGCGTCGCTTTCGTCCTTGCGGGCGTGGCGGTAGGTGCCGTCCCGATCGAGCTCCTGCAGAATGGCGTTGGTCACGATGCCGGGAATGCCCGTTTCATCGGTTTCGTTCTGGGCGGTGGGGACATAAATAACCCGAAGGTCGGTCATTCCCGCTGCTTTTGGGGTACTCCCCATTTTATAGGTTGCGCAGGAGCAAAGAACGAGGGCGAGAAGTGCGGGAAGGAGGCTTTTCATGGAGATGGTACATTACGGGGTTCCGGGACCTGATTCGATCTAAAACTGACTTTGTTTTTGTCGGCAGGGGACGACTGCTGTTTCGCTTCCGAGAGCAGATCCTCCAATATTTTTTTACGCTGGCGGGCTTCCTGCCCTTGGGTGGAGTCCGGAGATTGGGTGAGGACTTCGTTGTAATACACCAGCGCCGCCGGGTAGTTGCCGGATTTGTCGTAGAAGCGAGCCACGGAAAGGGATCCTCCGCTGAGGCGCTGGGTGAGCACGGTGATATTTTCCGAAGCTTGTTCGGTCTTGTCGCTTCGCTTGAATCGGGCGAGATAGTCCTGAAAGGCCTCGATTCCCTTTTGCGCGGCGGTCTGGTCGTATTCCGGCTGGCGGGCGGCCTTCATCCAGACAAAGCCGATCTGGTACTGGGCATCATCAATCAGGTCGTTCTTGGGATACTTATCCAAAATATCCTCGTAAAACTTGACCGCTTCGGGCCATTTCTTCTGCTTTTCCCGGGCCAGACCGCAAGAGAAAGTGGAGAGGGGGGCGTAGGGTCCGAAGGGGGCAGACTTGATAATGGTTTGGTATATCTCAACCACCTTGTTCATGTCGGCCGGCATGGGAATTTTCCACATCATCTGGTGCTGTCCTGCAAGAAAGACGTTGCCGATGGCGAACATCCGTTCGATGGCTAGATCCCAGTACTGATTCGATGCCGATTCTTCGACCAACTTTTTGTAGGCCTTGTAGGCATCCCAGTATTTGGTGAGGTGTTCGTACATTTCGCCGACTTTGTACTGGGCCTCGGTCTTGCGAAGATCGTCCGGATTTTCTTTGGCAAAATCCTGATAAATCTTCAGTGCCTGATCGAAGTATTTGATGGAATTGGCATTCGCTTCGCCGCCTCGGCGGTCGGTCTCGTCCCGCAGGTGTTTTGCTTCCTGCTGTTTTACCTTTCCGAGTTCCCGAGCGGCTTGGGCGGCTTCCTTGTCACCCAATTCCGTGGCTCGGTCCGCCGCGGCGAACTGCTCCTCCGCTTCCCGGTCGATCAGTTCCACCTGCTCGTAGGCCTTGCCGATCGTTTCCGCGTTCTTGGCGGTCTGCAGAATATCGCTGGCCGTACCTCGGTTGCCGATGATGTCGGACTCAAAAGTGAAGCCTTCACCTGGTGTGTAGTTGGAGAAATTAAGGGGGATGGTGGTGCTCCCCTCGGCCAGCCAATTTCCCTTGGTGTCGATGTAGCCCCAGGAGGGACCTTGGGAATCCCCATTGACCAGTCGGGAACCAATTCGGACGTGGGCCTTGCCTCCGCGGAAACCGTTTTCCACGGCCTCAATGGTGGCAGTGGTGTCCTGTCTTCCATCGGTTCCCACGCGGGAAGGTGCTCCCTTGGCGGGCAGGGCTGCGGACACGAGTGCTTGGTCAATGACCACTTTTCCCTGCGAATCGACAAACAACCATTTTCCGCCGGTGAAATCGTTGTCCTCCCGTTTGCCCCCCTCGTTCACTGCGGCCAGTCCCTGGAAGAAAGGGAAAACTTCGTCATATTTTGGTGGCACGACAAAAGTGCCCGTCCGGTCAATAAAGCCCCATTTTTTATCGGCCATGGAGCCACAACGGTCTTCTTGAAAGAAATAAACCTGTTCGAACTTGGGTGGTACCACCATCTCCCCGTCTTTACCAATGAAGCCCCAGCGACCTTCCCAGCGGACCGCTGCCAACCCCTGACGAAAGATGCCGGCATTTTCGTACTTCGGTTCGATCAGGTATTTGCCGGAGCGGTTAATGAAGCCCCACTTTCCGTTTTCCTTCACGGCGGCCACTTGGTCGCTAAAAAGAAAAGCATCTTCGAAGCGCGGCTCGATGACAAATTTACCATCGCCGTTGATGTAGCCCCATTTTCCATTCTGTTTCACGGCGGCGAGGAAATCGGAGAACGGCTGGGCTTCCTCGTATTGGGCCTCGATGACAAACTTACCGGCCAAATTCGCGTAACCGTAACGTCCCCAAAAAGCCTTTTTGGGAGTCAGATCCACCCCGGTATCCGATTGGGCCAGACCGAGCTGGGCGGAGAGAATGAGAATGAGAATGAAGGCAAAAGTTGTCCAGATAACTGCAGACCAACGGGTTGGTTCAGACTTACATATCACAGGTGGATGATTTTATCGTGCAGGATTCTGGCGTCAAGATAGGCGCAGATTAGGGATGGGCATAGCCTCTTTTCCATTTATGCTCTGACCATGATTAGACATCGCTGGTTTTTGGCTGGATGCGTGGCGTGGTGGGGCTTTCTGGGGGCAGGAGTTTGCGAAGAGAGCAAGGCACCTCCGCCTTCTCGCGAATTCACGGTAATGGCATACAATGTGGAGAACCTTTTCGATGTGGATAGGGTTGCATCGTACGACGATTATCTGGAATCTCCCGACGACCCGAATAGTTACAGTCCAGGCAAGCTCGCCCGAAAACTCAAGGCGATCACCACGGTGCTGAAAAGTGTTTCCGAAGGAAAGGGACCGGACGTGGTGATTCTGAATGAATTGGAGATGGATCACACTCCCGCTACCAACGTCCCGGACCTGAAAGAGTTTCTTAAAAAATACGAGAGCACCACTTATCAAAAGATGCTCACGACAGAATTGACCGACGAACTCCGCGGGCTCCCCGTAGAGGCCTGGCTGTTGAAGGCGCTCGAGGACGAAGGCTTGCCTGGTTACACAATTCTGGTTGGGGCGGCGCCTGAGCAAGCCACGAAACATCAGGATTCGATCAAAACAGGTTTGCTTACACGGTTGCATGTCCTTTCCTCGCAGACTCTGCCGACTCCTTCCGCCCGTGGGATTTTGGAGACCAAACTACAGTTCGGCGAAGCAACGTTCATTGTGATGGGGAATCATTGGAAAGCCGGAGCTGGGAATCCGGCTATGGAGAATACGCGCCTGGGGAACGCAACAACCGTTCGGGATAGGTTGGATCAAATTCTCAAAGAGGATCCGCACGCAGATGTGATCATCGGAGGCGATTTTAATTCCCAGTATAATCAGGGCCAACGTTTCGGCTTTATGACCAAAACCGCCTTGCAGGATGTTTTGGGATCTCAAGGAGATCGAAAGGTTCTCGGAGGATCGGGCAAGCCGGACCTCTACAACCTCTGGTTTGATCTGCCGCCAGAAAAGAGATACTCGGATGCGTACGGCGGAGAATGGGGCACCTTGATACAGATTCTGGTTACGAGCGGGCTTGGTGATGGAAAAGGAATCGAATATGTGAAGGATAGCTTTCATCAAGTGCTGGTTCCCGGGGTGAACT
>CAIVGD010000241.1 GCA_903905395.1 uncultured Verrucomicrobiota bacterium | reverse complement strand
GGCAGAGAAAGAGTTGGGCACCGATCTTTTCCGCCAAGTCCGCGATCGTAGCATCGCCCTTTACGAAGCCGCTCGAAAACATGCGGCGAAGGCCCGCATCATCCTCGCCGATACCAAATTCGAATTCGGTCTCGATACCCAAAATAATCTTCTCCTCATCGACGAACTTCTCACCCCCGACAGCAGTCGCTTCTGGCCGGCAGATCAATATCAACCCGGCGGTTCTCCCCCAAGTTTTGATAAGCAGTTCGTGCGCGATTACCTGACCACCCTCAAGGATTGGAACCGCCAACCGCCCGGCCCTGCTTTGCCTCCGAAAGTGATTCAGGGAACTCTGGACCGCTACCGCGAAGCCTGCCGACTTCTCACCGGTGCTGAACCTCCTTTGCGAAAATAAATGACCCCGCTCGATCATCGTCCCGTGGAAGATTTTCTCGCCTCAGGCGCGATGGAACGAGGCCATGCCTTACGAACGCAATCCATTCAAAGAAAACTTCTCGAACGTCTGACCGGCTGGCTGGAACGAAAACTCCCGGGCAAGGATTGGCGCGAATTCAAACCCGACGACTTCCGTGAATTCCTTTCCTACCGCCGCTATTCCGGCCGGGTCGGCCCCACCACTCTGCGCTTGGAAACTTCCATCCTTCGCGGACTCGGCTCCCACCTGCATCGGATGGGTCGAACGCCTTCCCACATGGCGATCGGCCTGCGCTCTCCCAAACTTTCCCGCAAACTTCCGGCCTCGCTCACCCCCGATCAGGTCCGCCGCATCCTCGAAACTCCTTCCGTCAAAACTCCCCTCGGTTTGCGCGACCGCGCCCTTCTCGAGCTTCTTTACGCCGCCGGTCTTCGCGCCGCCGAGATCCTTTCCATTCGCCTCGAACAGCTTGATCTGGACAGCGGCAGTGCCCGCGTCATTGGCAAAGGCAACAAGGAGCGTCTCGTTCTTTTGGGTAAAGCCGCCGAGGAGGCCATCCGTCGTTATCTCGATACCGCTCGGCCCAAGTTGGTCCGCTCGAAATCGGGCGGGGAAGTTTTTTTGGGCAACCACGGACGCCGACTCACCACCTCCCATCTTTGGGGCATTGTCAAAAGGGCCGCACAATCCGCCGGCCTCGACACGCGCGTTTATCCCCATCTGCTCCGCCACTCTTTTGCCACTCACCTTCTTTCTGGTGGTGCGGATCTTCGTGTCATCCAGGAACTTCTCGGTCACGCCAGCATCGCCACGACCGAAATCTATACCCATGTGGACGAGGATCGTCTGGCGACAACGTTTGACCGTTTCCATCCACGCGCGCAGAAGAGTTCATCGAAGCCATGAAGACCCCCTCCCTCGGCCACTCCTTTAAGAACGGTGATCTCCTCTCCCGCGCCCTGACTCACTCCTCGGCGCGGACTGCTCCGGGCCCCTCGGGCGACAACCAGCAGTTGGAGTTTTTGGGCGATGCGATTCTGCAGGCCGCTTTAAGTGACCTGCTCATCAAAAAGCACCCAACCTCCCACGAAGGCGAACTCACCGCCATGCGGGCCAGCTTGGCTAATCGTCACACCCTAGCCGATCTTGGCCAGGAGCTGGATCTCTCCCCTTTTCTTCGCGTGGGAAATGATGCCGCTCGGGATAAAATCCATGAATCTTCGGGCGTCCTCGCCGATGCTTGGGAAGCCGTTCTCGGGGCGATCTTTTTGGACGCCGGCTACGATTTGGCCCGCGCCTGGGTGGAAAAAGTGTACGGAGATCGTTTGGCCCAAGCCAAGAAACTGGCTGATCAGGCCAATCCCAAGGGCCAACTGCAGGAACTTCTCCAGGCCCGTAACGAACCGATGCCGATTTATGAACTGGTCGAGTCCATCGGCCCCGATCATGAGAAAATCTTCACCATCCGCGTTCTTCTTGCCGAAAAGGAGATCGGCCGTGGCACGGGTCGTAGCCGCAAATCGGCCGAATCCATCGCGGCGGCGAATGCGCTCAGCCAGATTTGATTTACGAGGAGTTGTCCGTTCTCGCCAAATCTTCTTTCTCGGTTAAACCCATCTCATGAAACGTTGGATCGACGGCCCGGGCTTCCCTTTTGTCGCCCCTTTTGTCCTATTCATGGGACTTCTCGTTCTCCGTCAAAAATTCGAGGCCCAAGGATGGTGGCTCTATGGGGTCTGCTCCCTTCTCGTTCTCGGATTACTCCTCTGGCTTCGGCCTCGTTATCGAACGATCGATCCCGCTCCGCCTCGCGTCCTCCACTCCATCCTTCTTGGTCTTGGAGCCATCGTTCTTTGGATCGCTCTGGATCCCTGGATGCCCCGTTCCGGCGAGAGGAACAACGCCTTCCCTTTCACCACCGCGTTCGAACTGGGACTCTTTCCCGGAGCCCTCACCATCGCCTTCCGCATTTTCGGAGCCGTCCTCATCGTCCCCATCGTGGAGGAACTTTTCTGGCGTGGCTTTCTTATGCGGACCATCATCAAGCCCGAGTTCGAAGAAGTACCTCTCGGCACCTTCCAGCCGCTCTCGTTCTACATGACCACCCTTGTTTTTGCCGCCGTCCATGTCGAGTGGGGTTCCGCCTTGCTCTTTGGCTTGATTGCCGGGGCTTGGTTTTGCCACACCCGATCCATCCGCGCGGTCATCTTTCTCCACGCCGCCGCCAATCTCGGCCTCGCCGTCTACGTTCTCCTCACCCGCAGTTGGTTTTTCTGGTAACCGATGTCATTTTTCTTTTTTCTAGGTCGCTCCCGATCTCCTTTCTCCCATCTTCTATCTTCCGCGATAGTCCTGACTTTTTTTATTTCTACTTTTAGTTTGCACGCACAAACAAAAGTCGCCGACGACCTCTTTGCGTTAATCAACAAAGCGCGGGTCACTGCCGGTGTGAATCCGCTGACGCGGGATCCGAAACTGGATCGGCTTGCCGCCGAGTGGGCTGGAATCATGGCGGCCAAAAACATTCAGGAACATCGTTCTCTCACCAAGGATCTTCTCAACAGCAACGGTTGGAAAAATCTTTCCGAAAATATTTACGGTCCGGTCTCCGGTCCTCCTTCGGCCAAAGCGGTTTTTCAGGCTTGGATGGGTAGCTCCGGCCACAGGGAAAATCTTCTCCGCGAATCCACCACGCTCGGAGGTCTGGGCATTGTCACGGCCAAGTCCGGGTCCGTCTGCGCTGTTTTCAACGGAGCCAAACTCGCCCCAGCCGCGCCATCCTCGACCGCCACCTCCTCTTCAGCCAACACCAACGACAGCGAGGTCGCCTTCCCTGGGATTGGACTTCCAGATTTCCTTCCCAAAACCATACGCGACCCAGCCGCTGCTCTCCCTTCCAACTCCGACGGTCGCAAACTGAACCAACTGGGCCGCACCAACCTCTAACCCCAGCCCCCCCTACTCGTGCTCGCAGCATGCTCGCAGCATGCTCGCAGCACGATTTTACTCTCACGAACCGCCTCGCTTTTGCTCTGACACTACTCTGAGCAGAAAATTCTCAACCAGCTAGTCCACAATAACTTATAATTTCCGATAACGCGCCCGCCCGTGCTCGCAGCACTGCCTTTAACGACAAAATCCACGCCAGATGACCCGCCCCGCGGGTGGAAAAGTTACTGAACCCGGTAATTCGGGTCGTTGGCGAGGGCAGCGTTCTTGCTCCAGAGACGCATGTCTCTCAGCTCCTCCAGGGACAAGATGCGAACCGATCCGTCGAGGAATCCGGCGACCGCCTTACCATCAAAACGGGCCGCCACATAGCCGTAATTTCCCGGATCTGAATCCTTGGTCCAGTTGGCCGAGCTCCATTGCCCACGGGGCCCGTTCGGCGGAGTGACATATTCGTAACCATCGACCTCGGTTATCCCAGCCGAGATGAAAACAATGACGGACTTTTCCGTCTGAGCAAGGGTCTGGATGCATTCCGCCGGATAGTCGATCGACCCATTGGCACCGACACGACCCCCCACAAGGTAACGGTTGATCCCAAGAGCCGGAAAAGCGCTCAGACCATAATCGTACCACGTCCCGCTGGATCCCATTTGGCGGATAATTTGGGCCTCGTTCCGATTCACCAGAATCGTGCCTTCCATCTGATAGTTGAAATAAGGAGCCAGTCGGAAAGGATAACGGCATTTGGGCTCCGGCCTGCTTAAAGGTTTCCCATTGGCGTTGAGCACTGTCTGGTTTGTTGCGTCGTTATCCCAGGCCGGCAGGTAACGGCCTCCATTTTCCGAAGCGGCCAAAAAATATGCCTGCGTCAGGCTTTTCCCGGCGCTGACTTCCGCGGCGAGCGAAGCTTTCCCCATCGCCTTCTGATAGGCAGCTCCACTCACCCCGACCAGCAGACCAAGGATGGCAACCGCGACGAGGATTTCCACAAGGGAGAAGGCGTTGATCTGGAGTCGTTGTTTCATGGATTCTGCGAGTACTTGGCCCGGAAAAACATTCTCTGCGCCCACGCAGCACACTGATCCCCGCTGGCTGAGAAAGTGGTCGTAAAGGCGCCATCCCCCGTGGAAACATTTGTCTTGGACGACCAACCGCTAGTAGCAAGGATTCCGGAGTATTCCACGTCGATGGTCTTCGAGGATGGTCCGCTGAAGGTGTGGGTCATGGAGGTGTTGAGTCCGTCAAATTGTGGGGTTCCCACGGAAAGAAGACGGATCTGTGGGGGCGGGGACGGCTCGGACGATTGACTGAGCAGCTGAGAGGTTTGCAAAACCGAGCTTTGGTCCAGTTGCATGGCGTAAATCTGCGCATGGGTGACAGCACTGAATTCGATTGCGAACGAGCTAACCGAAGTAGTGTTTTCAAGATTCCACTGATACGCCCAAGTGTTGACGTAAACAGGTTCCTCTTGCCCCGTTTCCGGACTTACAATGGTTCCGTTCTGATAACGGTCCACCAAAACAGGATCAAAGGTTGCGGATATTCCGTTGGTTGAATTGTTGATTTTCAAAATCGGATAACCCGTGGGATAATAAAAATCATGACCAATGGCTTCCCCAATTTGGATTTGAAAAACGATGGTTTTGACCCCGGCGACGGGAGAAGAATTCGTTACTGCCAATGTGCCGCCGAGCGCGTTGGTATACTGCTTAAAGTTGCCAAAATACAAGGATGCGTCCAATGGGAAAGGCCCTCCTCCAGTTGGAGATCCAGCCAACCGTACTAGCTGCGAATCCCCGGACCCGTCCACATTGGAACCAATCGGCGCTGGCCAAGCCGAACTACCAGGGAAACCCCCATAACCTGAAAAATTCACTGAATTGAGATTTGCCCAACCATCGAACGAGCTGGTCCCAAGAGAAAATGGGATAACTTGGATTTGCGAGAAAGTATCAGCAGCCCCAACGCCAACCAAGATGAGTCCAAAAAGTAAAATTTTCGAAACCCGCATGGAATAATCATAGGGGCAGATTCTTCTTTTACAACCCGGAATGCCCCTTCTGCTTGCTTGGGTTATTCGATCCTTTGAAGTTGAACTATTAGTCAGCTGCTTTATGAATCCGCCGATCGCTCTTGGTAATTATTTGCAGTTTTTTTGGCCATTCGATTTATCTACCCTCCCTCTCCCCCACCCCATTCTTGCGAATGGGCCGATTTTCCGCTATCAAGGATCTTCTATGTCGGAGCTCAATCTCAAAGACACCATCCTCACCCGCCTCGGGGAAAACTACGATCTGCACGACAAATACGTCAACCGCACTCTCGTCAAAGTTCAGCGCACCATCGGCTTCGATAAAATCTACGCCCGGGCCAAAGGCGCATACCTCTACGACCGGGACGGCAAAGATTACCTCGATTTCCTCAGCGGCTACGGAGTCTTCAATATCGGACGCAACCACCCCATCGTACAAAAGGCCATCCAGGACGTCCTCGATCTCGACCTCCCCAACATGGTCCAAATGGACTGCTCCATCCTCTCCGGTCTTCTCGCCGAAGCGCTCGTCAAACTTCTCGGCCCCAGCCGCGACGCCTGCTTCCTATGCAACTCCGGCACCGAAGCGGTCGAAGGCGCCCTCAAGTTCGCACGCGCTTCCACCAAACGCCCCCGCTTCCTCGCCCAGGAGGGCTCCTACCACGGGCTCTCCTTCGGCGCTCTCTCCATCACCCACTCCGGAAATTTCCGCGAGGACTTTGGTCCCTTCCTTCCCGGTGCGGACTTCGTGAAATTCGGCGACATCGATGACCTCGAGAAAAAGCTCCGCTCCCGCGACGTCGCCGCCTTCATCTTCGAGCCAGTCCAAGGCAAGGGCGTGAAGTACCCCTCGGACGAATACTTCCCCGCCGCCCAGGAGCTCTGCCGGAAGTACGGCACCCTTTTCATTGCCGACGAGGTCCAGACCGGCCTCGGCCGCACCGGCAAGATGTTCGGCTTCCAACACTGGAACCTCGACCCCGACATCGTCACCCTCGCCAAGGCCCTCTCCGGCGGTTACGTGCCCTGCGCCGCCATCGTCATGCGCCGCCCGATCTACCAAGGCATCTTTTCCCGCCTCGACCGCTGCGTCGCCCACTCCACCACCTTCGGTCGCAACAACCTCGCCATGGCTTGCGCCCTCGCCACCCTCCACGTCCTTCAAACTGAAAATCTAGTGGAAAACGCCGCTCTCCGCGGTCGCCAACTCCTCGATGGACTCCGCGCCCTTCAGAAAAAACACGACGTGATCGCCGAAGTCCGCGGCAAGGGCCTAATGCTCGCCATCGAGTTCCACGAACCCAAATCCCTCAAACTCAAACTCGCCTGGAAAGCCATCCACGCGATGGACAAAGGCCTCTTTCCCCAGATGATCGTAACCCCTCTCCTCCAAAAACACCGCATCCTCTCACAAGTGGCCGCCCACAACTCCGATATCGTGAAAATCCTGCCGACCCTGGTCATCGGCGAAAAAGAGACAGACCGCTTCGTCCACGCCTTGGACGATGTCCTCAACGATCTAGGCAAATTCCCAGGGCCGCTCTGGGATTTCGGCCATAATCTTGTCAAAGCCGCCCTTTCGCAAAAGAAATCATAACGCGAAGCCATTCCGACGTGAGCGCTTTTTTCCAATCTCCGATCCCGTTCTCTGACATCCGGCAACCGTTGGACGCCTTAATCCGATGAGCACGATCTTGTACGTCAAGGAGGGATGCCCGTGGTGCAAAGCCGCCGAGGAGAAACTCCAACTAGTAGGCCACACCTACGAACGACGCGAAGTCCGTTCCAACCCGGAACATTTCGAAGAGATGAAAAAAATCTCCAACCAAACCAAGGCCCCCGTCCTCCACCTCAACGGTCGCATCCTCGCCGATTTCGGTGTCGAACAACTCCCCGCCTTTTTTAAGGCTCTAAATCTTCACTTTCCAGATTAGGTGGAAATAGTTCGATGCCCCGTCCGCATCGAAAATTTATCATTCTCAGCCGAAAACAATTGTAGGGCGGGTCCCGCAGTCGCGGGACCCTCCGTCCTGAAAAAATCGTTGAGCACTCGAGCGGATTCCACGAGTTCGCCTCGCCGCCACGATTGACTCTTCCCCCCATAACCCGCATTATTTTCATGCGGGGTGGAGCAGCCAGGTAGCTCGTCAGGCTCATAACCTGAAGGCCGCAGGTTCAAATCCTGCCCCCGCAACGATTTTTTCAGGAATGTATCGTCTCTATCTTCTCATCAACCCATTGGGGAAGCGGTATATTGGGCTGTCGGACGATGTCCCCCGAAGAGTGATCCAACACAACGCAGGTGTCT
>CAIVGD010000240.1 GCA_903905395.1 uncultured Verrucomicrobiota bacterium | reverse complement strand
CTGCCACCGCCGCCCGCGCGGTCGAAAGCTCCCAGTTGCTCGGGTAGTACTGCGCCAGCGCCGCTGCGATCGGCACATTGTCCGTATGCCCCTCCACCCGGACTTCATCCTGCGACTTGTTCGCCGCCGCCGCCACCTTGCGCAACACATCCGCCCCCTCTGGCGAAAGCTCAGCCGAACCGCTCGGAAAAAGGATCTCGCTCGCCACCGTCACTTTTAGCTGATCCTTCAATCGCGAAATCACAACATCCTTGTCCGCGAGTCTCCGTTTTAAATCTTCCTCCAGCCTCCGTTCGTCGTCCGAGGGGACCGTCGTCGCCTTGAGCTTCTCCATGGCCAACTGTTGCTCTGCGATCTTCTTCTCCAGTACAGATTTTTCTGAGGCCGATAGGTCCTTCAATTTCGCCAAGTCCGCCTTGACCTGCTCCAACTCCAGCGAGCTAGTGGAAGAAACCTTTCCCATCTCCGCTTTCGCCTCCTCCAGTTGGGCACGAAGAGCTTCCGCCGCATCGTCCGACTTCTTTGCCCTTTCTTCCAGCGCGCCCGCCTTTTGCTCCATCTCGGTCAACTGCGCCCGCGCTTTCATGTCGCGCGTCATGTAGTAACCGCCACCACCCAAACCCAGAGCCGCCGCCGTCCCAAGGATGATGACCTGCCATGCCACCACTTTGGCCACCCCGGAAGCCGCCGCTTTGGCCGCTCCCTTCGCCGCTGTTTGGGCCGTCGAGGACACGACGGTCGTGGGCAAGCCTCCTCCAGGCGTAGGTACGGGGGGCGGAGTAATCGGATCTGCCATATATTTATCCTTTTCTTAGTTCGTTGTTTTCGTTGAACCCTTGGCGTTCTTGGAGGGAGTCTTGCCTTCGATTTTCGGCTTCTTGTCCAACTCCTCAAGCGCTTTCCACAGTTGCTTCACTGCTTCGGGCGTTTTTTTGATCTTCCCGGCAAGGATTTCTCTTGGGTTGAGCCTCTCCCCATAAAAGTTTTCATTGGTATCATCCGCCGAAGCCAAACCTCGGCCCGACAAGGAAACCCCACCAAATAGCCCCTTGCTAAAACTATAGGTGTAAATCGGTGCATTCACTGTTGCCACCCCAGCCGAAAGCTCCCGTCCGACAGGCCCCGCCGTCCCCTCACACTCCGCACTGCTCGTGTAGTTTCCCTTTTGCTCAAACTGCCTCACCGCTTCTTCCGTGTTCAACAACATCACGAAATCTTGATTCGATACCCCCGCTTGAAATCCCACCCCTGCCCCCGCCGCCGAAATCGCTGAAGGCGGCGACCACTTTCCATCTGCGGTCCGCATCACCACCAACCCCTCTCCTCCGCTTGCTCCAATAATAAACGCCGCCTTGTAGATGGACAGAATCACCAACCCCTTGCACTCGTGAAAAACATTGCGCGGAATCGAATCCCCCTGCGATTCGCCGTACTGATGCAGGATCTCGATCGTCTTGTCGATCGACTCCGCCAGAGTGCTGGCCGCCGGTGCCGGAACGAGGGTGACGAGGAACAAACCAAGAGTGACTGCTAGTGTTTTATGCATGGGGAAAATATGCGTCCTGAGCCGCCCGTTGGCAATCCGATCCCTCACCCTCCGCGTCTGCGTCCCGCGCCCTCGTCCCGTCTACCCTGCCCTGCCCCGACCGGCGTATGTGGAAAAATTAGAACTTCTTACTATAATCCTCGTGAGTACCAATCCATTCCCATACGAAAAGGTCACCCTGAAAAACCCCCACCGCTCTCAGATGGGCTCCCACTCGAACCGACCAGTTCTCGCCCGAAATTGGTTTAAAACGCAAAGAAGGATGTAGCGCATTTGCCGCCCACAAACGGTAACATTTTCTCGCTAGTTCCCGTCGCGCTTTGGGCAGAATTTGATAGAGAACCCAGAAATCATCCGTCCCAAAACTTTGAAACTTCACTCTTCCGCTAGACCTTTTTCCAAAGACTTCAGCTGACCATCCTTACCAGCTTGGAGCGCACTTTCGTTTAACCCAGAGAATTTGCCCAACCCCGCATCTTGCCTCATCTGCCGATCCCACTCATCCTCAGACCAGTCGCACAACTCCGCCAATAGCCTCACCCGTTCCGGCAAGGAAAGCTTCCCAACCGCCTCCTTAATTTCCATCACACTCATCCAACTCATTTTCGCCCCGTCCCCCCAACTGTCAACCCCCTCCCCACTTTCGCACCTCTTCAAAATCCAACATCAAAAAATCATCTGACGGTCCCCCGGGCCTGCTCACCAACCCCGGAGGGGT
>CAIVGD010000239.1 GCA_903905395.1 uncultured Verrucomicrobiota bacterium | reverse complement strand
AGAAGAACGCTTGGGGTCAGACCTCAATTTTAAAGCTAGGTGGGGGGAAGAGGATTTTTAATTTTGGATGTTGGATTTTTTATTATTTTAAGAAGTACGCTTGGGGTCAGACGGCGCGCGGTGCGGGGCAGTCGCGAGAAGATGGAAATGGGCGATCGGTATCGGCTTACTGTTCGCTCCAGAGAAAGTGGCGGTTACGGAGGTCTTCTATTTTTCGTGTGAAGGCGGATTGGTTGGGGCCACCGGCGTTCTCGAGGATGCGGTAGATGGCGAGGGCTCCTCGGAAATCATTTTTCTTCTCCTGCATGCGGGCGGCTTCGGCTCCGGCTCGTGCGAACCAAAGATATTCAGGTTGGGAAGGGCTGGAGGCCGGAGTGCCAACCCGGGCGTAGAGTACGTCGAGATACGCTTGGAGGGCGTCGTCTTCCCGTCCGAGCTGTTCGAGGCATTTTCCACGGATAAATCCCGCCTCATTTTTGTCGGAGATATCGGCCGCCGGGCTGGCAAGAAGGGCGGTGGCGGTGGAGACAGCTCGTTCGAGGCTGGCGTGATCGTTGCCGCCGAGGGCGAACTCGCAGGCCAGGCGTCGCTTGGTGATTTCGACCCAGGGGCGTTGATCGGGAGTACGACTGGCGAGGAGAGAGCTGGCGATCTGAAGCCCGCCTAGGTAGTCGCCCGAGGCGCGGCAGGCATCGATTTCGGCGAGGCGGGCGTCGAGACGCAGAGGGGAGTTTTCCGGAAGGGAACGGAAAAGTTTCATCGCCTCATCGGGATTGCCGAGTGCGAGAGCGCTCAGGCCTGCGTAGTAGAGAGCGTCGTCCGCCAGAGGATCTTTGGGAAACTTAGTGGCCATTTCCCGGAAAGCGGTGAGAGCTTCGCCGTGATTCCTCTCCTCGTAGTGGGTCTGAGCGATCTGGAAGGCAAGGGTGGGAGCCAGGGTGCTTGATGGAAAACGGATGAGGATCTTGGCGAACTCTGCGCGGGCTTGGGCTCCCGTGAGTTCGCGGGAACGCAGGCGGGCCTCGATGCCGGAAGCCATGGCCTGGGGAAGGAGCGGGGAATTAGGGAATGATTTTTCGAATTCGGTAAAAGCGGCGATGGCGGCTGGGTAGTCGCCCGTGCGCAAGAGAGAGCTGGCCCGGCGGAGGGTGGCCTCGGCCTGCAGGGAATCGGCTCCAGGAAGTTTTGCCACCTCTGCGAGGGCGGAGCGGCTGGCCGCGGAGTCGCCCTTGGTTTCCAGCATCCGGCCACGTTCCAGAGCGAGGGCCGCGCGGCGGCTACTTTCCGGATAGCGCTGGGTGAAAATTTCTTCCAACCGGATGAAGGAGGGAGGATCAGGCTGGCGGGCGGCGGCGAGGGCGGCGTTAAAGAGTGCTTCTTCGGCGGAAGAGGGATCCGGCGCAGTCTGCGAGGCTTCTTCCCAAGCGGCGGCGGCTTCGCTGATCTTGCCGTCCTTAAGGAGAAGATCCGCGAAAGCGGCGCGGCCTTGGTAAAGGATTCTTGGGGCGAGATTCTCCCGACGGAGCAGGGCGCGTAACTGATCGCGGGCGGCGGGTTCCTGTCCCTGTTTGACGAGCGCCTCCGCGAGCAGGAGTTGGGCACCTGGAGCGGCTGAGGAGGTGGGATAAGTTTTGATGAGATTATCCAGATCGGCGGCTGCGGCCTCGGCGTTGCCGGAGTCGAGCGTGGTGGAGCCGAGCAACAGAAGGGCTGGGGCAAAACGGCCGCGCTTATTGTCTTCGCTTTCGTGATCCCGGACGGAATCACGCAGGCGCAGGGCGGCGGTCGGGAGGGACTGGGAAGCTTGGGCCGCCGCGAGGTATTCCCGGACGGCTGTGAGATAAGTTTCGGGGTCGCCGCCATGATCGAGGGCTTTCTCAAAAGCGGCGGCGGCATCGGCGGGTTTTTCACGGGCCCGGTCGATTCGTCCAACCGCGATCCAAGCACGGGCCAAGACATCGCGGGTCACTCCTTCGTTCTCGTCGATGACCTTGCGAAAAAGTTCGCGGGCCTCATCGGCGTGTCCACGGCTGGAGGCGATCTCGGCCGTCCAGTACCGCGCTTCGGCTCGGACCGGAGGAGGTGTTTCCTCCGGGAAAGACAAGAGTTCCTTATCAGCCTCGTCCGGTTTGCCATCGGCGATGAGGGCTTTGACGAGGAGCAGGCGGGCGGAGTCCTGCGAGGGGCTTTTGGGTTCCTTGAGGATCTCGCGCAGTTCCCGGATGCCCGCTGTGGTTTCGTTTTGATTAAGCAGGGCGGTGGCGAGTCCGAGTCGTACTTGTGAGGCGAGACCGTTGGAAAGATTTTTACTTTTTGCTTCTTTCCATGCCGTGGTGGCTTCTTTCCATCGGCCAAGTTCGGTGAGAGCGGAGGCGCGAGTCATTCGGACGCGCGTATCGAGATCGGCGGGAGGGGTTTTCGGCAGGGCGGTGAGAGCTTCCTCGGGACGGTGATCGCTGAGAAGAGCTTCGGCCAGAAGGAGCTGAGCATATGGCTGAGGGCTCGAGCTGTTTTTTTGAAGCCAGATACGGATGCGGGCGGCGGCATCGCGACCTAACCCGTCCTGAATCATCTCCTCGGCAGTGCGCAAATCCTTGGGAAGTTCCGCCGGAGCGGCGGGAAGCAGGGCGGGGAGCAGGATGAGAAAAAAGAGAGGAAGTTTCATCGTTGGGCCAGCATCCTACCGGTGAGGCTTTCCTTGTTGCGGGCGACTTCTAGGGGGGTTCCGCAGGCGACGATTCGCCCTCCGGCTTCCCCGCCACCGGGTCCGAGGTCGAGGATGTGGTCGGCGTGGCGGATGATGTCGGGGTGATGTTCCACAACGACGAGAGTATGGCCGGATTGGCATAAATCGAAGAAAACCGAAAGGAGCCGCTCGACTTCGGCGAGGTGGAGACCGGTAGTGGGTTCATCCAGGAGGTAGAGGGAAGGTCCGTGAGTGCGCTGGGCGAGAGCGGAAGCGAGCCGGACGCGTTGGGCCTCTCCGCCGGAAAGACGGTCGGCGGCTTGGCCAATGGGCAGGTAGCCGAGTCCGACTTTTTGGAGGGCGGCGAGGGCATCGGCAAGAGCGGGGATGGGACGGAGCAACTGCAGAGCACGATCGACAGAGAGGTCGAGTACGTCGGCTATGGAGTGTCCGCGGTAGGTTATTGCGAGGGTTTCCCGGTTGTAGCGGCGGCCGCCACAGGCAGAGCAGGGGGCGACGGCTTCCGGGAGGAGCTGAAGTTGCACGGTGATTTCTCCTTGGCCCGAGCAGGTTTCACATCTCCCTCCTCGGACGTTGAAGCTGAAGCGGGACGGGCCGAAGCCGCGGGCCTTGGCGGCGGGCAGGGTGGCAAACAACTGACGCAGATCGTCGAATACGCCGAGAATGGTCAAGGGATTGGAGCGGGAGAGGCGGGGGAGGGGGGTCTGATCAATGACCAGAGCCCGGGAAATGAGGTCTGCTCCTTCGAGAGAAGTGAATGGGCCTGGGGAGGGAGCGGAGTTGGGTCCACCGAAGTGGCGAAGGAGGGCGGGGGCAAGAGTGTCGAATATGAGAGTGCTTTTTCCGGAACCGCTCACGCCAGTGACGCAGGTGAAGGCGCCGACCGGGATGGAGGCGTCGATATTTTTAAGGTTATGGGCGGAGGCTCCGCGGAGATGAATCCATCCGATCGGGCTGAAATTCCTGGCGGGAAAAAAGATTTTGCGCCGTCCGGAAAGAAAGGCTCCGGTGAGAGATTCACCCACAGCGGCGATTTCCGCCGGGGTACCTTGCGCGATGAGGCGACCGCCCTCTACGCCGGCTCCCGGCCCGAATTCCACGAGGTGATCGGCTCGTCGCAGGGTTTCTTCGTCGTGCTCCACGACAATGAGGGAGTTTCCGAGATCGCGGAGTGAACCGAGGATATCCAGGAGGCGAGAGTGGTCGGCGGGATGAAGTCCGATGCTGGGTTCGTCGAGGACGTAGAGAACTCCGGTCAATCCCCCACCGAGTTGGGTGGCCAATCGGGCGCGGCGGGCTTCTCCACCCGAGAGGGTGTCCATTCCACGATCCAAGGTGAGGTAGCCGAGTCCGAGTTGTTCGAGAAACCCCAGACGCTGAAGAACCGCATGACGGAGTGGTTCGAAAGCATGGGAAGATGGTCCGGTGGGAGGTGTGAGTTGGGCGAGCCAATCGCGTGCGGCGGAAATGGAGAGAGCACAAAAAGAGGCGATATCGTGTCCTTGGCCTGGAGATCCTCCGAGAGTTACGGCGAGGGCGCTGGGATGTAGGCGGCGTCCGTGGCAGGAGTGGCAAAGGGCAGGACTAAAGAAACGGCGGAGTCGTTTGCGGGCAGGCTCCGACTTCAAGGCGATCATTTGGCGATTGAGTTCTGGAACGAGTCCTTCGAACGGTTTTTTGGAAAGAACAGGGCGACCTTTCGAACCATGGAGGAGAAAATTTATGGCGGAGGCAGGCCAAGCGGAGAGGGAAGTGGTGGATTTGATTTTCAGGTGACGGGCTAGGTCACGACCCAGAGTGCGGTAGTAGGAGCGGATGCGTGGGTGGGTGCGGTTCCATGGGGCTACGGCTCCGCGATCGAGGGAGAGGGAGTGGTTGGGCAGGATTTTTTCCGGATCGGGAGAGAGGCGTGTGCCCAAGCCGGAGCAGTCGGGGCAGGCACCTTCCAGGCTGTTAAATGAGAAGTGGCGTGGAGTAAGACGGGGGGCGCGATAGCCGGTTTCCGGATTCTCCGGTTCTGTGGAGAAAACGAGGTCGGGGGTTTTTAGGATTTGGAAAAAATCGGGCGTGGTGAAGGCGACCTTGAGCCGGCCTTGGCCTAGGCGGAGGGCGAGTTCAATGGAATCCGTCAAACGGGCACGGGCTGAGGCTTGGAGAACAATCCGATCGATGACGAGTTCCAAAGATCCGGCATCGGCGGGGGCTTCGGAGATTTCGATGAGCCGATGATTGAGTCGGGCACGGAGGAAGCCTTCTTTTTTGAGGCGGGCTGGATCGGCCTTTTGGATAGGTGCGAGAAGGACGGCCGAGCGCTCGGTGCCATCTCGAAGAATACGATCGACGATCTCCTGGGGGGAGGAGGCGACGAGAGGGAGACCCGTCTGGGGATCATGAGGAGTGCCGTTGGTTGCAAAAAGAATGCGTAGGTGGTCGTGAATTTCCGTGGAGGTGGCGAGCGTGGAGCGGGCGGAAGCAGTGGAGTGACGCTGTTCGACGGCGAGGGTTGGGGAGAGGCCCTCGATCGAGTCAACAGCGGCGGCGGGCAGGCGTTCGAGATGGATGCGGGCGTGGGCGGAAAGACTTTCGAGATAGCGGCGTTGGCCCTCGGCATAGATGGTGTCAAAGGCGAGGGAGGATTTGCCGGATCCGGATGGACCGGTGAAGACGACGAGGCGGTGGCGGGGGATATCTACGTCGAGACTGGCGAGGTTGTGTTGGCGGGCTCCTCGGATGCGGAGAAAATCGCTGGGACGATTCACGGGCGGGCCGGATCGGGCCCCGGGGGCGGGCTTAGGCAACCGCGGCGGGGGTAGGATCGACGTGGATGCGACGGTTGCCCTTGTCGAAGCGGACTTGTCCGTGGGAGAGGGCGAAGAGGGTATGATCGCGACCCATGCCGACGTTGGATCCGGCGTGGAAGCGTGTGCCGCGTTGGCGGATGATGATCGATCCTGCGGGAACGGTTTCGCCGCCGAAACATTTCACGCCGAGGCGTTGGCTGTGGCTGTCGCGCCCGTTACGTGTTGATCCCTGACCTTTCTTATGTGCCATGGTCGAATCCTCCGTTTACTTGCCGACTGAGATCTTCTGAATTTTCACCCTTGTGCGGGCTTGGCGATGGCCGACGGTGCGGTGGTATCCTTCCCGGCGGCGGTATTTGAAAGCAATGACCTTTGGTGCTCGATCGTGGGCGACGACCTCGGCGACGACTTTCGCTCCGGCGACGTTCGGCTTACCGATTTGCACATTGGCGTCTTGGATGAGAAGAAGGACGTCGGAAAACTCTGTGGAGGACCCAGGGGCGGCGGTAAGGCGTTCAATCTCAAGGGTCTCGCCTTCGATAACCTTGTACTGTTTACCTCCAGTGCGGATGACGGCGACGGTTGCCATAACGGAAAAGGTTATCTTAAAGAGGGGAATGGGGCAAGGCGGGACTTTTTTGAATACGCTTGGGAGCAGACAGCGCGCGGCGCAGAGAAGAGAGAAGGGGTTAAGGGATTAAGGGGTTCAGGAAGTTGGAGGGAGTAAAAAGGTTAGAATGTATGAAGGTGTGAAGGTGGTTTTGAAGTTCGAAGTTTATGTAGAGGCGGCATTTCCGAGGCCGCGGGACGCAGACGCGGATGTTGGATT
>CAIVGD010000238.1 GCA_903905395.1 uncultured Verrucomicrobiota bacterium | reverse complement strand
GTGCGGCGGGATCGGTTATAAAGACGTAAGAGTTTGTCGGAGTGCCGAGTGCCAGACTGTTCGTAGGGCCTGAATAGTTGATCTTGAATATCTTGGTCGGCTGGGTGCCGGAAAGATTCATGATGGGGATCGGAGCCGCTTTGCTTCCGCTTTCACCATGGTTCCATGTCACGGAGCCGGCGACCGCCGTGTAGTCCGTCCCGGCGGCGGAGAGCACGTCCGTGGTGGTGTAGCTGATGCCAACGCCGCCGGCGCTTCCATTAAAACGAACCGCCATGGCGTTGAAGGTGCCAACCCCCTTGGTGATGGTATAATAGTAGGCGCTTTCGCAGAATATTCCGGGTCGGTTGTAATCAGCGGCAACTGCGGAGCAAGCAGAATTAGCACTAACCCCAGTGGCACGAACCCGGTAGTTGATAATCTGGCCGATGGCGGCGGCGTAGTCAGTATGGTTGGTGGAGTTGGCGGGCAATGATGCAATCTGGCTCCAGATGCCGGTGACGGGATCGCAGCGTTCGACCAGGTAGCCGGTTTCGTCGCTGGCGTTATCATCCCACGTGAGGACGCAAGTGGCGGCGGCAGTGCGCGAGACAGCAAGCCTCGTGGGGGCCGCCGGGGGCGGAACGGCCGCAAGGTGGGTCAGGGTGACTGCAGTGCCGAGGCTCTGATTGGCATAGATTCCCGAAGCGGAAGTCTCCAATTTGACGGCCTTGACCAGATAGGTGTAATTGGTTCCGGCAAGGAGCGAGGCATCGGTGTCCGTATAGGTTAGGGTCGAGTTACCCAGGCAGGAGCCTGTCGGATTCGAGCCGTCCGGAGTGGTGCCGGTGATACGGGTGAATGGCCCGGAGGCACTGGTGGAGCGGTAAACGTGATAGCCGCTCAAGCCGGAGTCCGAAGAGGCCAGCCAGGAGAGGGTAATGCCGCCGACGGAGGAAGTCGCCGTGACTTTGGCCGATGGCGCAACGCTGTGCAGGCGCAGGGTCGGATCTCCCATCAGGTTCATTTGAACTGCTTCGACTCCCCAACTGCCAGTCCAATTGCCTCCGCCGGAACCTTCGTTCTGGGTGAACCGCGCGCAGTAGCCCACCGTGTCGCCCAAGGCCATGTGGAAGAGGTTAAAGTATCCTCTTCCCGACCACATATTCACCAACCCGAGGGAATTGGCGGTGCCGGCCAGCGGTGCCCGCAAGATGTTGTCCGCCGGGCTGTCCCAATCCCCAAAAAAACTGCCGAACAGCATGTTGAAAACCGCCTTGGAATCCTTTTTGTTGAAATCCACAAACGAGTAACCAACGCCGGTGCAGAGCTGGTAGTTCCCAGCCCCGCAGCCGTAGGCCAACAGCATCGGGGTTGTTTGCAGGGTGCTGAACCAGTCAAGGGAATCCATTTTTCCCGCACTGTTTCCGAACCAACTAAATCCCGTGCGCCAGCCCGACGACGCAAACGCTTCGCCTCCAAAACTCCCGAAGTTGTCGTCCACGATCCCCCTCCGCGCCACGTTGTTGAAAGGCGCGATTTTGCAGCGGAACCGGTGGTCGCGGACCAGGTATTGCCGCAGAAGTTCTGTCTCGGACATGCCAGTGGGGACATTCGACATATTCGCCAGATCCACCCGCCCGCACTGGAGCTCGATGGCCGATGGCTCATAAGATTGATCAAATTTCCCGTCGCCGGGGACATTCCAGTTTCGCGCGTCCGTAGCAGACGCGTTGTTAACACTGGTATCCGTCCAGTTCCCGCTCACATCGGCATAGTATAAGTCGGTTGACCACGCCCCCACATGGGTTCCGTGACCGTCAGGGGCCATAATTCCCGAGTAGGGCACCGGCACCCGTCCCAAAATGAACAACGACCAGTTCGTCCCCTGCCCGTTATTATTGTAATCGTTTTGGACGAGCGTACGGACCGCCTGCAACTCGGCCAGGCGCGGGGCGTAATCGGTGGCGTTCATAGAGGACGCCGCGATGGTTTGGCGGGGAACGTCGTGGCGGTAAACCACCCACCCGTCGGCGACCAGATCCTGCTGGAGCTGGCTGATTTCGTTGGCCAGCGGGACAACCATGGAGCTGTCCACCAGCAGGATGACATTTCCCCGCTGATCCACGAGGGGAATGTTGTAGCCCGCGACAATCGCCCCATAGGAGGTCAACGTGGAAACAGCTTGCAGGGAATATTCGTAGGCAACCCCTGACTGCGCATTGGTGTCGGCGTAGGAAGTAGCGTTGTTGGCCAGCGTGATCGGCGATCCCCAATCAGTGCCCCCCTTAGGTCGCACGTAGAGAGAAAATGAAGTGACGCTGGAGATTGTCGGCCAGTTGAGGGTGACGCAGGGAGATGTGCCACTCGTCGTTGCCGTCACTTCGATGCAGGCACTGCGCGAGGTCTGCGCGCAAGCCAAGGGGACAAGAAACGCTATCGCCAATGCAAAAATGAAGGCCATTGCTAACTTCAGACATCCTGATCTGCGAGGATAGCGAGCGAGATTAGTCGCATGAAAATGGGACAAGAGGCTGGGTAGCACAACGATAGCGGGAATGCTCGGCCAGAAGGTTGGGCGGTCCGCGGACTGCCGTTCGCTGGTCGCAATGAATCGCTCCTTTGGGGTTACGGTCATGTTGTTTGCCAGAGCAGTATCAAAAGGTCGTTCGTGATTATGGTTTGAAAGCATATGGCCACCACCCACAAAATCCCGACAACAATTATTTTCATTAGTGAACTGGCGCAAGGCCTTTACTTTCCATGCTAGGTCGCGCATTTTTCTAACCATGAACAAGTTTGTGATGCTTTTGCTGACCACGGTTTTGTCCGCTGCGGCCGCCGAGCCGGCTTTGAAGGTTTCCGTGCTGGAAAACTCTATCGTTTGCATCCGCGCCAGCCGCGTTTCGGATAACTTTTGGGAGCAATTCCAGGCCGCCCGGACAACCAACAAAATTTCGGGCACCATCCTTGACCTGCGTTCCGCTGATGGTGAAAAAAACATCGCCCCGGACAACCTCGCTTCCGGCCAGTTATATCCGATGGTGGTTCTGGTGAATCGCCAGACCCGCGGCGCCGCCGGCTCGCTCGCGACACGATTGCAGTCGGCCAGAGCCGGCATC
>CAIVGD010000237.1 GCA_903905395.1 uncultured Verrucomicrobiota bacterium | reverse complement strand
GGTTGAGTGAAACCAGAATATCCGCATCGCCGGTTCCCGTTACACCATTATCGAGATAAGTCAGCGGAATGCCGCCGCTGGGAATGCCGATATTATCCAGAACTCCGGCAAGTTCCCTGGCGGGGATCACTTCCCGGATCACGGTTTCGATGCGGTCCACAAGCCGGGTGGTTTCTTCGATGCGGGTTCCGCCGGGGGCGCGGACGTGCAAACGGAAATGGCCTGCATCCACTGTCGGGAAAAAATTCTGCCCAAGCTGCGGGACCAGCATCCAGGTACCAGCGCAAAAGACCAGAAAGAGCATCGTAAAGAGGATGCGATGGGAAAGCACCGCGCCCAGCAGGTTCCGGTAACCTTCCCGGAACCTGTCGAAACTGTTCTCAAATGCCCTCTGCAGCGCGGCAAACGGGCGCAGCCACAGTGGCGTTTTTCGGGTGCCAGCCGGATGACCCCCTTCGCTGTTGCGGTAAAACCACATCACCAGGGTCGGGATGAGGGTCCGGGAAAGCACATAGCTTGCCAGCATGGCAAAGACGACTGCTTCGGCCAGAGGTACGAAAAGATAGCGCGCCACACCCGTAAGAAAGAACATTGGTACAAAAACGATGCAGATGCAAAGCGTCGAGACGAACGCTGGCAAGGCGATTTCCTGCGCACCGTCCAGAATCGCCTGGATATTGGGTTTTCCCATCGCCATCTGCCGGTGAATATTTTCGATTTCAACCGTGGCATCGTCCACAAGGATGCCGACGGCCAGAGCCAGTCCTCCGAGCGTCATGAGGTTGATGGTCTCGCCAAGCACGCTGAGCAAGGATAGGGATGTGAGCACTGAAAGGGGAATGGAGAGGGCAATAATAAATGTGCTTTTCCAGGAACCCAGAAAAAGCAGAATCATCATGGCAGTGAGCGCTGCCGCGATCACACCTTCCTTGACCACGCCATTTACCGCGGCGCGGACAAAAAGCGACTGGTCGGCAAACTCTTTGGCTTCCAACTCAGGAGGAAGGCTGCTTAAAATTTGTGGCATGGCTTTTTTCACACCGTCCACAACGCTGAGGGTTGAGGCCGCGCCGCTTTTTAGAATGGTGAGCAGCACGCCACGCACGCCGTTTAACCGAACGATGTTCTGCTGCGGCTGATAGCCGTCGTGTACCTGGGCCACATCACCGATCCGGATCACGGCGCCTCCCACGGTTTTGATGGGCAGATCGTTCAATGCCGTGATCATTTCCGGATTGGTGTTCAACGAGATACTGTATTCGGTTTCCCCGATTTTGGCCGTGCCGCTGGGAAGCATGAAATTCTGGGCATTGAATGCATTGACGACATCCTGGGGAGCCAGGTTCTTGGATTCAAGGGCTGCCAGATCGATATCGACGGCGACAACCCGCGTCTTACCGCCGGCCGGATAAGGCACGGATGCGCCCCTTACGGTTGCAAGACCCACCTTGACGCGGTTCATGGCCATGTCCTGAAGTTCTTGTTCGGAAATTTTCGGACTGGCCAGACTGTATTGCAAAATTGGGACACTCGATGCATTGTAGCGGATGATGAAGGGCGGGTTAATCCCCGGCGGAAGAATGCGTAGCACCGCCTGTCCGCTGGCTGTGATCTGTGCCAGTCCATCGGTCACGGAAGCGCCAGGCTGGAAAAAGACCTTGATAACCCCGGCGCCATTGTAAGCTGTGGACTCAATGTGTTCGATATCGTTCACCAGGGTGCTGATCATGCGCTCGTGGTTATAGACGATGCGCTCCTCCACTTCCTTGGCGTTCAGACCATTATACACCCAGACTACGCTGATGACCGGGATGTTGATCTCTGGAAAAATGTCCGTTGGTGTGCGTAGCAGCACAAACGGTGTCAGCAACAGCAGCACCAGCGCCGCCACCACAAAGGTGTAGGGCCGGCGTAATGCGAGTCGGACTATCCACATGTTTCACTTCCTTCTGAAAAACAGTTTCCCTAAAATCTATCACCCAACAATCAGTTTACAGCACAGCCTCCAGGGATGCGCCCGATTCTTAAAGCAG
>CAIVGD010000236.1 GCA_903905395.1 uncultured Verrucomicrobiota bacterium | reverse complement strand
CATCCACCGGTTGATGTCCGACACTCTGCGCTCCATCCACAAATGTCGTTACGCCCGCTTCCCGCGCGAGGCGGCAGAGCTCCGCAACAGGATTTTCCAAACCCAGAGTGTTGGACACATGCACAAATGCAAAGATCTTGGGACGCTTCGCCAAAAGCCGTCGCGCCGCCTCGAGATCGAGGGATGCGCCATTATCCAACACAGGAACGAATTCCACGTTCGCTCCGGTCTCCTGCGCGAGGTGTAGCCAAGGCAACAGATTGCTGTGATGCTCCATCTCGGTCAGAAGAATAGTGTCTCCGGTGCTCAGGTTCGTCCGCCCCCATGTCTGCACCAAAAGATTGACCCCTTCGGTGGTCCCGCGGGTGAAGATAATTTCTTCTGGCCGATCTGCGCCGATGAGCGCGGCCAGCGACCCACGTGCCCCCTCGTACGCCGCCGTTGCGCGGTCGCTCAGCAGATGTATCCCGCGGTGGACATTCGCATACTCGCCTTCCAAAAAGCGGCTCATACGCTGAATCACACGATCCGGCTTCTGGGAGCTAGCTGCATTGTCCAAATAGATCAACGGGTGACCGTTGACGGTTTCCCGAAGGAACGAAAACTGCTCGCGAATCTTGCTGATGTGCATGTGCTCGTAATTATAGTCCGATCTCCGCGCCATACCAGTTCTGCCCAGATGGATTCTTTGGACAGGTCCATGGGTTAATTGTCTTCCGTTCGATCCCTGCCTTCCGAGTTGTCCCCCGGAGAATCCTGTTTCCTACGATCCGCTTTCGCTGTAACCCTAGGCCATGAATGACGAGTCATCCCTCCATTCTCTTCGTCGCGATTACGACCGTAATCCGCTCCAGGAGTCCGACCTAGACCCGGATCCGGTGCAACAGTTCCGCGTTTGGTTCAACGACGCCCGCGCCTCGGGCATCGCCGAGCCGAATGCCATGACGCTGGGTACTGCCGATGCCGCCGGACACGTCTCCTGCCGCATGGTGCTTCTTAAAGCCTACGACGACCGCGGCTTCGTTTTCTTCACCAACTACGGAAGTCGCAAAGGCCGCCAGATTGCCGAAAACCCACACGCCTCGCTTCTTTTTCCGTGGGTTGCACTAGCCCGCCAGGTCGAGATTGCAGGAAGAGTCGAAAAGATTTCCGTGGCGCAATCTGTTGCGTATTTCATTAACCGCCCGTTCGGCAGTCGGCTCGGAGCATGGGTCTCCGACCAAAGTGAAATCATCCCCTCCCGCCAGATCCTTCTCACAAAATTCGAAGAACTCAAACGCAAGTTTGCCCATGGCGAAATACCCAAACCCGATGATTGGGGAGGATACCGGATCGTTCCTGATTCCATCGAGTTCTGGCAGGGCGGACACGACCGCCTTCACGACCGGTTTCTCTATGCACGCACTGGCGAAGCCTGGAAAATCTCCCGCTTATCCCCCTGATCCACGTCGCAGTATTATCTACCAGCCCCTGTCGGAAAGGCGGGGCGATTTAGATTCCCGCCCAGCACCCTAGCACGCGCAGCAGCAGGTTTTTCGTGGCACCGATCTCTCGTAAAACGTCGGCGGTTCCAAACTCTCGGTGGGAGACTTCTTGGCCTCGGCACAGATATTTCTGAAAACGAATCGCCCCCCGATGCTGGCGGCGAGTCGTGCCGGCAGACCGAATTCCTTGATCAGATCCTGCAGAATGGCGTCCACCTTCCGGTACATGACAGGATCCTTGCGATACCACTTCCTTGTCGCCCAAAGAACGGCGGTATACTGCAACCGCAACGGATCGCCTTCCCTGCGGAAACGCCGGCGGATCCGCGGGTTGCTGTGTTTGCCGTATTTTTTCCAACCCCGGAGCGTGGCACGAACCATGCGAACCACGCTGGGACCATTAACCTCGAAATCCCGTTGGAAAGCTCTCAGTTGCAATTCCGTCTCCATGCCGGGGGGAATGTGTTTGTGCTTATGCATAAACTTAAGCTGGCCATGCGAATCGGATAGATTTTCGCAATCGGGGTCCACCAAGGTGCCCTTCTCGCGGTGTTCCTCGTAAAGCGGCGTGCCGGGGACAGGCGTGTAGAGCATGAACTGGTGAAACTCGGTGTCATGAGAGATCGCGTGCTCGATCGCCGCCTCGATGTTATCCGGCGTATGCTCTTCGAGTCCGATAATGGTGGAACCCAAGATGCTGAT
>CAIVGD010000235.1 GCA_903905395.1 uncultured Verrucomicrobiota bacterium | reverse complement strand
TGATGAAGAGGAAGACGAAGAAACCAAGAACGGCGGCAAAAGCAAACAGGGCGATGTTCATCCAGATAATGTTAAAGATATTTGAGTCGGTCTCCGCCAGGGAGAGGTTGACGAGTTCGTTGGACTTCTTGCGGATGCGTTCAAAAACGGGATCAAGACGTTCAAATTCCCTGATCTTCACAAGCGAGGCGCGGGCTTCTGGAAACTTCTTTTCGGAGGCCAGCTTGATGGTGAAAAACACCGTGTTGGTGAATTCCTTGGTCTCTACCTGGAGAGAACGGATGGTGCCGACGAGGCGGGCGAAAGCCAGACGGTCGGACAAGTCGTTGCGGGCATCGTTGCTTGCGGCCTCGGCCAACTGGATGACATCGACAAATATCGTGTCAATGATCTTGTCCAGCTCTTGGGAACGGTCTAGGCGTGCCTTCTCCTCTGCCGCTTCAAAGTGCATTCCGCTGGTTAATTCGTAGGCGATGATCTCGATCTCATAGGTGTAGACATCGAGGGCGTTAAGGCGGGCGACGATGGGGTTATGGTATTCGACGATACCCGCCACTTCCTCTCCGGAGTCATGTACGAGATAAAGGGTGACCACCAAGGCGGCGGCGAAGATGGCCAGCATGGCCAGCACGCCGGACATGATTTTGATGCGTAGGGAAGATCCCATGGTGGATATCTTACCGATTTATGGGGTCAGGTCACTAGAGACGTTGGTGGTGGGGGGGTGAGTTCAATGATGAGGATGGGGGAGGTACGGATGTGCGTCCCTGTGCTTCCGTATCTTGATTCTGATGCCTTTTCACTCATCGCCGGACGAGCCAGACGCCTTCTTCGCCTCGGGGATCGAGCCAACGGTGGAGTCGCTGAAGCTTGGCAGAGTGGATCCAGGATTCAACCTGACGGGAGGTAGGACGGCGGGATGAAAAAAGAATCCAGCTCCTGCGTGGAGTGATCCAACGGGCTTCGATACGGAAGAGGGAGGATTGGGATGGGTCGGGAAAGACGCCGAAGGACAATTTACCTGCGGGTAGCTTGGGTTGGTAAAGCGCGAGTGCAGAGAGGAGCCAGCGACGGGTGGGGGGATTGTCGTATTGGGAAAGGACGCGTAGGGCTCCTTTGCGTCCATTGATTCCGGGGGCAAGATTGCCGCTGAAGAGAAGCAGATCCCCGGCTTCAAGGAGTCTGGAGACACGCCGGAGGAGGGGTTGAGGAGGGAGGTTTGGAAGCACCCCAAAGAGGGTGACGAGTGTCCTGTATCGAGTGGCGGGTGATTGCGGATTATGGGTTATGGATTTTGGATTTGAAGAAGGGGAATGCGGAGAGCGGAGATCGGGAACAGAGGTATGGGTGAGCAGGTGGGCAATGGATGAGTTGGACGTGAGATCGACCTGGCGAGCCGATTTCGTAATGGCGGACAGCCTTTTGGCAGCGATCCGCGCCAGGGATAGGTTTGTGTCAGCCGCGATGAGTTGATGTGGACGTGGGAGTTTTTTAAGAAGGAGGAATTCCTTTAAGCCGTCGGCGCAACCGAGGGCCAGCAAAGCGTAGGGATTTTTTTGGAGGAGATGGTTGAGAAGAGTGGCTGGGTGGGTGTAGAGGCGGCGGACGGCGGACCGGCGGATGAAAGGGGAGCAGGCGAGGTGG
>CAIVGD010000234.1 GCA_903905395.1 uncultured Verrucomicrobiota bacterium | reverse complement strand
GTGCCCGCAGGTTCGGATGTCCTGCGGTTCCTGGCCCCATATTCTGTGTCCATGAAAGACGTGCAAGAAGCACTCGGGAAAGTGGAGGAAACCCTATGAAACATCTACTGAAATTGGAGGGAATGAAGGAAGCGGACGCGCGGATAATCCTGACCCTAGCCAAAAAAGCAAAAAAGACCCGGGGCGATAAACGGACCGATCCAGGGCCGCTGGCTGGGCAGATTTGGGCTCTGATTTTCACCAAGGCATCCACCCGGACACGGGTTTCATTTGAAGTGGCCATCCGGGAGTTGGGCGGGGTGCCCACTTTTCTGAGCGCAGCGGAAATCCAGCTAGGCCGGGGAGAATTGGTGCGGGACACGGCCCGGGTGATGGGTCGGATGGTTCACGGAGCAATCATCCGGACCTTTGCCCAAGCGGATGTGGACGAGTTTGCCGAGTTTGCAAAAATTCCGACGATCAATGCGCTGACGGACGAAGAACACCCCTGTCAGATTCTCAGCGACATTTTCACCATCGAAGAAAAGAGGGGTCCCATTCATGGTAAAAAAATTGTGTTTATCGGTGATGCGGCCTGCAACGTCCCGAGGTCGTGGGCGGAGGCAGCTAAAATCTTCGGATTCCAACTGGTTTGCGGGGCTCCGAAGGAATTTAAGCCTCCCAAAATTGGGGGAAGCGTGAGTTGGGTAGAGGATCCGTATGAAGCGGCGGTGGGGGCCGATGTCCTTTACAGTGATGTGTGGGTTTCGATGGGCAAAGAGGCTGAAGCGGGGATGAGGGAAAAAATCTTTGCACCTTATCAGATCAATCGGAAGTTGGTGGAGCGGGCGAAGAAGGACGCATTGGTACTCCATTGTTTGCCTGCATATCGGGGCAAGGAGATCAGTGCGGAAATTCTTGAGGAGCGGGCGCAGGATATTTTTGATCAGGCGGAAAACCGCCTCCATACTCAAAAAGGAATCCTGGAGTGGATCGTTTCCTGATAGTCCATCATGCACAGCTCGGGATGTCGCCCATCCAGACTCGACCCTCTCCTTCTTCGGGGTAATCTATTTTTATGAGTACAACGGCTGCCGACCGTACCACCCAAAAGGTTAACTTGCGTACTCCTGAGGTGATGCAGGCGGTGCAGGCGGAGGTGGAGAAGCACTACCGCAGTCTGGCGGTGGAATATGTGAGGGCGACCGGACGGGCGTTGAAGGCGGCGGACATGACAGTGGTGTTGGCAAAAGCGTTCGGATTTTGTTACGGGGTGGAGCGGGCGATTGATCTGGCATATGCCGCGGCGAAGGTTTTCAAAGACAAACGGATATTCCTACTTGGCGAAATTATTCATAACCCTGAGGTGAACGAGCAGTTGCGGGAGATGAACATTCAATCCCTGAAACGGCGTCAAGAAGGGTACGACCTGACCGGATTGACGGCGGATGATGTGGTCATCGTGCCGGCCTTCGGTGCCGAGGTGGGCACCATGGATCATGTGAAGAAGATCGGATGCCAAACGGTGGACACGACGTGCGGGGACGTGATGAGCGTGTGGAAACGGGTGCGGCAGTACAACAAGGAGCGGGTCACTTCCATTATTCACGGCAAATCCTCCCATGAGGAGACGATGGCCACGAGTTCGCGGGCCCTGAGCACCGACGGATTGGGGCACTATCTGGTGGTCTATAATTTGGAAGAGACCGATTATGTTTGTGAATATATCCGCAAGGGAGGAGATCGGGCAGAGTTTTTGAAAAAGTTTGAAGGAGCTCATTCCCCGGGGTTTGATCCGGAACAGCATTTGCAAGCGGTGGGGGTGGCCAATCAAACCACCATGATGCGTGGGGAGACTGAGGAGGTGCAAAGGCGCATCAAGAAGGCGATTGAGGACCGGTATGGGGAGAAGAAGATGGGCGAGCATTTCCGATTTTTCGACACGATCTGCGGAGCCACCCAGGAACGGCAGGACGCACTGCGTGATCTCCTGGTGGTGCCGCCGGATCTCTTGCTGGTGGTGGGCGGATACAACAGCAGTAACACCACTCATTTGGCGGAGATGGGTGAGGCCAAGTTACCGACCTACTTTATTCGGAATAGCTCGCGCATGATTTCCACCGACGAGATCGAGCATTACGACCAGCATGCACAAAAAGAGAAAAGGACGATGGGCTGGTTGCCCAAGGGGAAGGTGAAGATTGGGGTGACGGCGGGCGCTTCCTGCCCGAACAACGTCATCGAAGAGACGATTGCGAAGTTGTTTCAGTTCCGTGGGGTGGACGTGAAGACATTGATTCCGGCGGTGGAGTAACTGGCGGCGGACGGCGCCGCCGCAAGATGATTTTTGATTTTGGGTTGAGGGAAATGAGATCGGAGGATTGTCAGTGATGTAGGGTGGGCAAATCGTTCTTACAGGTTCAGGGCAGCGGCGAGTTTGCCGACCAGACCGCCGAAGCTTCCATTGGTAAAGACGGCTACAACATCTCCTGATTTCAGGCGGGGGAGGATGTCTTTGAGTATCTCCTCGGCACCAGGAAGGTAATGGGACTCTCGTCCGGCTTTACGGATGTCAGCGGTAAGCTTTTCCGGATCCAGACAATCGAGGGGATCGAGTTGATCGCGCCGGGCCACTTCCGAGATGTAGACACCGTCAGCGGCGGAAAGGGATTTAGCCAAGTCGTGTTGAAAGATGGCGCGGCGGGTGGTGTTGGAGCGGGGTTCGAAAAGGGCCCAAAGGCGGCGACCCGGATATTTGGCCCGCAGGGCGGCGATCGATTCTCGCAAAGCGGAAGGGTGATGCCCGAAATCATCCACCAAGGTGATTCCTTTGGCTTCTGCGCGGACTTCCAAGCGGCGCCGAACACCGCGGAAATCGGGCAGGATCGAGGCAAGTTGATTCAGGGGGAGACCCAGGGTGTGTGCGGCGGCCAGAGCCATGGATGCGTTATGGACGTTATGACGGCCGGCGAGTTGTAGATGGAACTCCTGCCCATGAAGGGTGAATCGGCTGCCTGCCGCGTCTTCTTTTAGAATCTGATAGCGGGCGGCGGCCTGAGGGCTTGAACCAACTTCGAGAATTTCACAAGGGGCGTCTTGGGCGACTTCGAGGGCCCGAGGGTCGTCGGCGTTGACTAGCGCGAGCCCGTTTCGTGGGACCAGTTGTAGAAGCTGGCGGAAGGATTTTTGAATCGCGGCGAGGTTGGGGTAGATATCGGCGTGATCGAACTCGACGTTGTTGAGAATGACGAGTTCGGGCAGGTAGTGGAGAAACTTACTCCGCTTGTCAGCGAAGGAGGTGTCGTACTCATCTCCCTCTAGGACCCAAAACGAACCGGTGCCGCGATGGCATCCGCCTGGGAGATCGATGGGAATTCCACCGATGAACCAACTGGGATGGATTCCGGCTTTTTCCAATAAAAAGGCCAGCATGGTCGAAGTGGTGGTTTTGCCGTGAGTGCCTGCGACCACGAGATTGCGGGAGTGGTAGAGGAACCAGCCGCGGAGGAGTTCAGGCAGGGAGACAAACGGGATGCGATGGGTGAGGACGGCCTCGAGCTCCGGGTTCCCCCTGGAAAGGACGTTGCCAACGATGGCGAGATCGGGGCGTGGGGTGAGATTCTTTTCCTGATACCCCTCATGAAAGGCGACGCCACGCTCGCGGAGGAAGTCGGACATGGGCGGGTAAACGGTCTGATCGGATCCGGTGACTTGGAGGCCGAGTTCCCGGAACATGGCGGCGACGGTACCCATGCCGGTTCCGGCGATACCGAGGAAGTGGAGGTGCTTGAGTTGGGCGCGGTCGAGCATAAGGATCCTTCTTCGGATGGCGTAGAGAAGCGAGGGAGTCGAGCGAAAAACTTAGAAGCGAATGATAAGATCCGCCCCTGCGGCGGCTTTTTCGGGATCTGGGTCGGAGAGATGGATGAACGGAGGGCAGGAGGGGGGCAGGGAGGTTTTTGGCGGAACGAGAATCCGCGTGTACTGGGAAAGAAAAGATTCCCACGTACCGGTCGGGCTGCCGAGGTCTGGATCGAGGAGGGC
>CAIVGD010000233.1 GCA_903905395.1 uncultured Verrucomicrobiota bacterium | reverse complement strand
TGAAGCTCTGGAAGCAGTTGCGGGTGGAGCCAGACGACTTTATCCGGACTACAGAGGCGCGGCATCAGCAGTTAGTGCAGGAGGCGCTGATCAAACTTCACGCTCAAGGGGATATTGTGAAGGGAACTTTCAGGGGTTTCTACAGCGTGCGGGCGGAACAGTTTCTTACGGAAAAGGAGCGGCAACCGGACGGATCCTGGCCGGAGATTTTCGGCGAGGTGATTGAGTTAACTGAGGAAAACTACTTTTTCAAACTGGACAAGTATCAGGATTGGCTTCGCGATCTTTTAAAGACCCAACCCAGTCTGATTTTCCCGGAGTTTCGCACGAAGGAAGTCCTTGGGGCTCTGGAAAAACCTCTCCCGGATCTTTGTATTTCCCGGCCGAAAGCAAGGTTGGCCTGGGGAATTCCCCTGCCTTTTGATGAAAAACAGGTGACCTACGTCTGGTTTGATGCGTTGCTCAACTACGTCACGGGCGCGGGAAAAGGAGAGGGAAAGCTTGGGGGTTGGGTGCCGGCAGTGCATGTGATTGGGAAGGATATTCTCGTGCCTGCGCACGGCATTTATTGGCCGTGTATGTTGAAGGCGCTCGGGTTACCGATATTTAAAAAACTCCTGGTGCACGGATTCTGGACGCGGAAGACCGAGAAGTTGAGCAAGTCAACCGGCAACGTCGTCGATCCCGAAGAGTTGGCGGTGAAGTATGGTTCCGATTCTTTCCGATATTATGTTTTGCGTGAGATGGCGTTGGGTCATGACGCGGATTTTGACGAGGATTCATTGGCGGCGCGCAGAAAAGGGGAACTGGCGCATGAGCTGGGGAATCTTCTGCAGAGGTCAGGTTCGATGATCGGGCGATATCGTGAGGGAAAGATCCCGTCATCTCCGGTTCCTCCAGATGCGATTTCGGAAGCGTTCCGAGCATCGGTGTTGGCGGCTTTACGCAAATGGGATGAATTGATGCAGGGGGATCAGATTCATCTGGCTCTCGGGGAGTTATGGAAAGGGGTGCAAGCTGGGAATCAAATGATCGAAGCGAGGGCCCCTTGGAAATTGGCGAAGGATCCGTCCAAGGCAGGCGAGTTGGATGCGACTCTGGCGGATGCGATGGCGGTGCTGGAACTGGTGTTCGAAGAGGTCGCGTGCGTGCTTCCGATCACGGCAGCGGATGGGTTGAAACAACTTGGTTCGAGCGGAAAAGTCGATGCCCGTAACGGGGATTGGCCGCAATGGCCCCGCGATCAGGCCGGCCGAGTTTTGGGGAAAATAGAACCCCTCTTTCCACTCCTGGAGGAGGAGAAGCCGAAGGTTTGAGAAGATGAGGGGGGCGGTTGCGCGCCGGAGTGGGTTGGGGCATTTTTAATGTTCAGAGGTGTCTTAAATTATGAGCTTAAAATATTACGCACATCCCGAAGCCTTGGTGGAAACCGAGTGGCTGGCCCAACATCTACGTGATCCGAATGTGCGGGTGGTGGAAAGCAATGAGGACGTCCTGCTTTACGAAACCGGGCATATTGAGGGAGCGGTGCATATTGATTGGAGGAGTGATCTCCAGGACTCCTTGATTCGGGATTACATAACCCCAAAGGCTTTTGCGGAACTTTGCGGCCGTAACGGGATCACGCCGTACACGACGGTGATTTTTTACGGGGACAAGTCCAACTGGTGGGCGTGTTACGCTTTGTGGGCTTTCAGGTTGTACGGACACGATAAGGTGAAGATCCTCAACGGGGGCCGGGACAAGTGGGTGGCGGAGAAGCGGGCTTTGACGCGGGAAAAGACGAAGGTCCCCGCAGTGAGCTATTTTGTGCCAACGCAAAGGCGAGATGCCGAAGTCCGCGCCTTTTACGAGGACGCCTTGGCCTTCAGCCAAAAAAATCTGCCCCTGATTGATGTCCGATCCCCAGGAGAATTTAAGGGGGAAGTGACCCACATGCCAGAGTACCCGCAGGAGGGGGTTTTACGCGGGGGACACATTCCAGGTGCCAAGAGTGTGCCGTGGACGGCGGCGGTTAGGGAGGATGGAACCTTCAAACCGGTAGAGGAATTAGAGAAGATTTACCTAGTGGGTTGCGCGATGTCTCCTGACAAAGAAGTCATCGCCTACTGTCGGATCGGCGAGCGCTCGAGCCACACGTGGTTTGTCTTGAGCTATCTTCTCGGTTTGAAAAAGGTGCGGAACTATGACGGCTCCTGGACGGAGTGGGGAAATCGAGTGCGGGCCCCGATCGAACGTTCTGCTTAATTCTATTTGAGAAGAACCCCGGTCCATCCGGGGAGGGTGACGTGGACCTTGCCACTGCCCTGTTTGATGACCGCATCGGAAAGCGAGCCGGAAGAAATAAACACCGGAACGAGGGGATTTGGCGCACTGCCATCGGTGGTGCCGAACTGAAAAATAAAAGTCTGCGGAGATTCGTGCCGGTTGAAGACGGCCACGAGAGTGGTTCCGCCGGTTCTGGCAAAGGCAAACATACGGGAGATGTTGTCCGCGCCGATCACCTGAATGTCGCCGTCCACGAGCACGGGGTATTTTCGGCGTAAGGCGATCGCATCCTTGTAAAAATCATGGAGTGGGGCGTCGAAGTTGATGTCGTCGTTGCGTGCGGGTTGACCGCCAGGGCTGATGGTCTGCGGATCGAACTTAAAGTCGGCCCAGGCCATGGGCATGCGGTCGTCAGGGTCGTCGGCTCCCCACATGCCGGCCTCCGTGCCGTAGTACAGGTAGGGGGCTCCTGGATAGGCCATTTGGAAAAGCACGATCATTCGTTGAAGCTTTCGCTCGGTGTCGTTGGGTTTGCGAATGAGGTAAGGCTTCTCCCGGCTTCCCGGAAAGATATCGGCATCGTAGGCGAAGGCGTCGCCCTTCGCGTAGTAAGGGCGGTCCCGGTTGACGATCATTGAGGGGAAGCGGTCGGTGTCGTGGGAATCAAAAAGGTTCTGGAGGAGTTTGGTTTCCTTGAAGTCAAATTTCTGGCGGCGTTCCTCGATAAGTTGGACAAACTCCCGGATGGGCAGGGTGCCGTCAATCAGACCGCCTTTTACCGGCATGGCAAAAGCATAGTAGTTCATCACACCGTCAAATTTACCTTCGCGCACGAAATCCGTGGCCTCGCTCCAGATTTCCGGAGTGGTGTAGGCGTGGGGGTTGATCGATTTTACGAGTTCATTCCAATCCGACCAGAAGCCGGTACCGACCTCGTTGGCTACGTCCAATCTCCAGCCATCTATCCCATCCTGAGTATAAGGGTTGCCATCTGGATCCATCCATCGGCGCGTGACGGCGAAGAGGTAGTCCTTCACCCCTGGAAAAAGATTCTTTCTCCCTCGGTCGTCGAGAACCTCGGAGAATTCCGGCATGCTTTTCACTCCCCACCATCCGGCGTAATCAAACTCGTTCTTGTCCTTGGTCGCCGGATCGTCGAAGTGACGCACATCGTACCATTTGGCATAAGCGGAATCCTTTTGCTTCTCGCGCAGATCGGCAAAGGCGAAAAAATCGGTGGAGCAGTGGTTGAAAACCCCGTCCAGAATCACATGTAGTCCCCGGGCGTGAACCTGCTTCACGAGTTCGAGAAAAAGTTTGTCGGCGGCCGTCCATTTCCAAGTGGCGGGGTCGGCCGTTTCCCCCTGCATCAAGGTGATATCTCCAGCTGGGTCCGGTCCGAAGTGAGGATCCGCATGATGAAAGGAGCGTGAGTCGTATTTGTGCAGGGAAGGGGACTCAAAGATGGGGTTTAGGTAAATTGCGGTGACTCCCAGGTCTTGAAGGTAATCGAGTTTATCGATGATCCCTTGAAAATCTCCGCCATAGCGGCGATGGCCGTTGCTGGCATAGACATCTGAGCCGAGTTCCTTTTCCCAGTCTTCCAGGGCGTACCACTCTTTGGTCCAGGGCATGATCTTCCACTTGTCTTTTACTTTGTCGGGCACGCGGGCATAGGCCGCAGTCGGGTCGTTGTGTGGATCCCCGTTGCGGAATCGATCTGGAAATATTTGATACCAAACTGCCGAGGCCGCCCAATCCTGCGACTCCTTGGCAACCACCACGCTATTGGTGATTTTCTCCCCCGACACATAAGCATTCGTGTCACTCGGCGTGAACGTGCCCACCAAACTGTTAGTTCCAGCAGGCAACACCGTGCCGTTCGTCGGATTGTAACTAAAGTCACCCGCTACGCTGCTCGTCGCGTGCAGTACGTTGTTCGTCGTTGCCGCCGTCCCGTACTGCAACGTCCCAGCAGGATTAGGCGTCCACGTGAGCACCGGGGATTCCGCCGCCTCCGCAAAGGTTGCGAAGAGGCAAAGGCAGACAACCCACCCGGCCAAGGCGGACTTCCAGTTCGTTGTAAAAATCGGCATCGGATAGATTCAGAACCCATCCTTAAGGCGGGTCAAGGATTCGAGGTCGGTGGACTGGCGGGTTTGGGTGGGGTGGCTGAAGATTCGGGGATGGGTTGGTAGTTTTCCATGGTGCTGACCTGTTTCTGTTCCAACCGATAGCCCATGATGTTTAGGAGGAAGTTCATAGTGAAGTTGGAGGGGACGGGAATATGTATCTCGTCCAGTTCCGAGGTTTCGTAGTTGAAATCCAGATCCTTCATCGAGGCGAAAAACCACGCCACCTCCACTTCCTCGGTCAACTTACCCTTGGTCTGGATGATGCTGAAATCATTCTGATCGATCCATAGGGTGCCTCCGACTTTGTTGATCACTTTTTCTTCACGCGAAGCGTAGGGCTGATCTTTTTTAGGGGAGAATCGGATGGCATAACAGGGGTGGTTCCGGATGGTCTGATTCTCCGCTTTTTCATATTTGAAACGGGGGGCAATTTTTCCCATATCGAGCATCGCGTTTACCTTGCGGGCATCGTCCACGTCCTTGTTGCCGGAAGCGGAGCCAGAGTCTGAGTCCGAGGTCTGCCCGGAGGAGCGAAGCCCACGACCTGGGATGGCTCCGGCGTAGGTTGTCCGGCTCGCGGCGGATTGAGTGGGCTTGGAATCGGGGTCGCCGCTGTCATTAAAATCCGCGCTGAAGGTGATATTTTTACCCGGCTTGATCTTGGCGGTTACCGTCTTGGTCTTGTCAGGAATCACCTTGTCCTTGTCGTCGAGCTGTTGGGTCACCAGCTTGAGCTGGTAACTGAAGCCTTCCCGCAGATCCCGGAGCTCCTCGTCGCGGCGGATGGCGTTCTGGATTATCTGGTCGGCGGTGAGATTATCGGCGGAGACGGGCGTAGATGCAGAAACCGGAGCGGCTACCCGGACGGCCTTCGGTGCCGACTCATCGGCATCATCCGCCGTGGTTTGGGGGTTTCGGTTCATATTCGGATACCTCGAGTTGACCTGGGCCACGAGGGTAAGAACCCCACCCAGGAGAGGAACCGAACAAAGGATAAGTTTGCGAAATGTCACAGTTTCTCTACTACCCTAACTATGCCCCACATCAAATTGTTTATCCCCGGACCGGTCGAAATATCAGAATCCGTACGCAAAGCCTTTGGCGGGCCCATGATCGGACACAGGGGTAAGGGTTTTCAGGATCTCTACGCCCGAGTACAGCCAGGACTGAGAAAGCTGTTTGGAACCACTCAACCGGTCTTTCTGGGAACGGGTTCGGCTTGGTCGGTTATGGAGGCATCTCTTCGCAATCTGGTTAAAAAGAAGGTGCTGATCTGCATGAATGGTGCGTTTTCGGATAAGTGGTTTGATGTGGCGCTGAAATGTGGCAAGGAGGCCGGCCAAGTGCAGGTGGAATGGGGATTGGCGATCAAGCCGGATATGATTGAGAAGGAGCTGGCCAAAGGCGGATACGACACACTGGCCTTGATTCACCATGAAACCTCCACCGGGGTGCTCAGCCCGTTGCCCGAGA
>CAIVGD010000232.1 GCA_903905395.1 uncultured Verrucomicrobiota bacterium | reverse complement strand
TCCGTTGTCGGACTCGGCACGATGTCGTGGCCGGGATGCCGGTATGGGGTGCTGGGTTACTCGCCTTCGTCCGAAGACATCGCCTCCGTGCAGGACATGGTGCGGGCGGCGCTGGATGACGGAATCAATCTCATCGATACCGCCGAGGGCTATGGACGCGGCCTGGCGGAGGATTTGCTGGGCAGGGCGCTCGATGATCTCGGCCGGCGTGACGAGGCGGTCATCGTAACGAAAGTGGGGCCGCTTTTTGAAGGCGAGCAGGCAGGGGGCCGTGAGTGCAATCTTTCCGCGAGCCATATCATCAGCCGATGCGATGAGAGCCTCAAGCGGCTGCGCACTGATCACATAGATCTTTATCTGGCGCACCGGCCGGACCCCTCCACGCCGATCGAAGAAACGATGCAGGCGGCGGAGGAGTTGCGAAAACAAGGAAAGATCCTCGCTTTTGGCGTGAGCAATTTCGACCATGCCGCCCTTGCCGGGGCGCTGGAATACGGTCCCGTCGCGGCCGATCAACTGGCTTACAACCTTGTGGAGCGATGGCTGGAGGCCGATGTGCAGCCGCTCTGCTTGAAAGCCGGAGTCGGGCTCATGGCCTACTCCCCGCTGGGAAAGGGTGTGCTGAGCGGGAAATACGATGAGGCCCACCTGCCGGCGTCGGACGATTACCGTCACGGAAGCTTCCACTTTTCCCCGGAAAACTTCCCTCGCAATATGGTCGTGGCCCGGAGGCTGCGAGAGCTGGCCGCGGAACTCGCCACCACGCCATCGCGCCTCGCGCTCGCCTGGGTTCTTGCCCGGCCGGGAGTTTCAACCGTCCTGCCGGGAGCCAAGTCTCCGGCCCAAATCCGTGACAATGCCGCCGCCGCGGAACTCGTGGTTCACCAGGAAATCCTGGACAGCCTCTCCGCAATTTCACCGGAAACCAAATAGGAGCCCCTCAAACGAAATCCCGCAGACCTAACAATGGACGCAAGACTTGGTCCGCAAAACTAACTTCAATGCCAAATTTTTCTTTGTCCAAAAGCCTGCCGCTCGAATCCGGATGGGACGTTATTGTTGTTGGCGGAGGTCCCGCCGGTTGTTGTGCCGCCGCAGCGTCCGCTCGCGAGGGTGCAAAAACTCTTCTTTTGGAGCAGACGCAAGCCCTTGGTGGGAGCGGGACCAGCGCGCTGGTGCCCGCGTGGTGCCCGTTTTCCGACAACCGGCAAATGATCTATCGCGGGTTGGCCGAAAAGGTGTTTCGCGCATCGCAGCTTGGCGTTCCGCACGTCCCGGCATCTGTCATCGACTGGGTCCCCATTAATCCGGAACACCTGAAACGGGTTTATGATGATCTCGTGACCGGGGCTGGCGCGACGGTGCGTTTCCAGACGTTCTTGTCTGCCGTGCATACCGATCCGGCCGGCTTGGTGAATGCGTTGATTGTCTCCAATAAGGCCGGGCTTCAGGCCTTGCGAGCGAAGGTGTTTGTGGACTGCACCGGCGACGGGGACCTCGCGGCATGG
>CAIVGD010000231.1 GCA_903905395.1 uncultured Verrucomicrobiota bacterium | reverse complement strand
CCGCCGGACACTCCGCCCAACCCTTCTCCTTGCTCCGTCGAAAACGCATCTTGAGGACCGTTGTCCACGACTTGTCGGCCGCCACCTCCACCGCCTTCGCGGGCAGGTGGCAAGAGGACCGCCCCTCCAGTTGAGACATCTCGCGAGCCTCAATCCCATCCCCCCGCCGTCCGAGGCGGATATCTTCGCCAATCCACTCGCGCGGACTCCCGGGGAATAAAAGAAACTGATCCGGCATGGCCGGCATGTCGTCTTCCAATTCGATGCTCGTGGCAGTTTCCCGCACGTACCATTGCTTGGGCGTTTCAATCCCGGCCATGAATCGCAGGCCGGATCCCTGCCAGAGCAGTTCCTCGCCAGCGCCGTTGCCGTACTTATCCCTCCGCCCGGTCTCCAGCGTGGCAACGACCGTTCCGCCGTTCTGGAGGTAGCGACTTAGATTGCCGACCGCCGCCGGCCTGAGGCAGACGCTGTTCGGCAGGATCACCGCCCGGAATCCGGATAGATCCTGCGTTTCGATCGAGTCGTCCTGCACCCCATCGGCCAGGATGTGGTTATGCAGCAGGCCGCGGTACAACCCGCGCAACTCATTGAAGAACGCCTTGTCCTCGCCGACTGCATCGGGGCGGTAGTATGCGTTGTGGGCCAGGGTGCTGAAGTGAAAGGCCACATCCGCGGCGGAGACGGTGTCGCTCAGGTAAGGTTCAACCTGCTGGATCCGCCGACAGATTTTGGCCAGGTGCCGGCTATGCTCCTGGGTGCAGACCTGGGCGCCGTATGCGAGGGACACGTCCACGGAGGTTTCGGTTTCAGCAAGCTCGATCTGCGGCGTCAGCCACATGTACCAGTGCGCCGGATGGCCGTTTGTCAGGGCGCGGTGAATGGTGTGGCTGTAAGCGAGCTCGTCCGCGAAACTGAAGTTATGTTGGAGCCCCATCACCCCATCCGGATTCCGTTCCGCGCAGGGGAAATCCAGCCATTGCGCCTGGGCGGGGCTCTGAGCCGCGTACCACGCTGTGGTTTGGCAGTTCCAGATGATCGCGATCTTCGGATCCACCGAATGGATTGCCTCGTGAATGTCGCGGCTGACTTCCACGATCTGGCCGTAGCGCCAGTCGAGATAGTCATACCAGTCCCGGGATTTCCAGTCCGGCCGCCGCGGCATGGGCTTGCCAACTTCTCGCTGATACCTGGCCAGGCAGTGCTTGCAGAAGCAGGACGTGAAGAAAATGATGATGCCGTCAATGAAGAAACAATGCGGCCGATACTTGTCCGCGATCTCATGCAACATCCGGGTGTAAAGCTGCCGGAAAGGCGAGTTGTAACAAAAAACCGTGGGCTGACCGGCGATCGACGCCTCCAGCGAACCATCGGCCACGATCTGCTGCCAATCGGGATGCGCGTGGACCAGGCTGTTAGTATGAGCCGGCTGGAAGTAGGCGCCCCATTTAATGCCATGCTTTTTCGCCGCAGCGGCAAGCTCCGCCATCAGGTCGCGCTTTCCCAGCACAGGGTCGCGCGGCATCAGCTTCGTATCATAGAGGGCGTAGTGCACCTTGGCGTCCATGATCGCAACGCGTGCGCCGGCCTCCTTGCAGTATTTGATCCACTGGTCCACATTTATCTTCCGCATCCGTTCCGCACAGTCCAGGTTGCGAAACACCTGCCGGAACTCGTTGTCCAGATACGTCTGCGTGTCTCTGCCGCGAACTCCCGTGTTCATTTTTTTGTCCTTGGTTTGAAATTAGATTTCCGGGCGGCGTTTCGCATGACATTGATACTGACAGGGAGCGTGAAGACCTTTTATTAAAAAATTATTTTTCTGTAGAGCCTCGTGCAAAACTCCCGGAAAAGACGGTCGGGGTGGAACCCGACCCTCCAAAACACGCGCAAAACGCTTGATTCCGACCCGTGGAGGGCCGCGTTACACCGCGTCTGCAGGAGTTTTGCAAGTGGCTCTGTATCTGTGTTCATCAGTG
>CAIVGD010000230.1 GCA_903905395.1 uncultured Verrucomicrobiota bacterium | reverse complement strand
TCAGGGTACAAGCGGAAGATTGTATCCCATGGAAACTTCCCACGGGAAACACGGCGCTTTGGGAGAATCATCCCGAAAAATTTTATCAACCCACGATCAGCCGACGCCTGATCTCGGGTAGGTTCGGTTTTGTCCGCACCTCGGGGCCGGAACCGGCCCGGATGTTTGAACATTTTCACAAAGGAATCGATATCCGGCCCGAGACACGCACTGGCACAGGGGAACCCACCGATCCCGTGCGGGCCTGTGCCGATGGGGAGGTGGTGCGCGTCAATGACGACGCCAGAATTTCCGATTACGGGAAACAGGTGATCGTGCGGCACGATTGGGGCGGTCTACCCGTCTATACGATCTATGGTCACTTGGCTTCCACCAGCGTGCAGGTTGGACAAAATGTGAAGGCGGGAAGTCAGGTGGGCGTATTGGGTTGGTCGGGTTCGGGGCTGAGTCGGGACCGGGCTCATCTTCATCTCGAGGTGGCGTTTGAATTGAATAAAAAATTCGATGAATGGATCCGGGAGGCCAAACCGGGACGTTTTTGGGAACCCAACCGCCATGGAGAGTGGAATGGATTGAATTTTATGGGAGTGGATCCCGTGCCGTTGTTGAAGGCGGCGCATGAGGGCAAGCCGATGACGTGGAAGGAGTGTTTGGTTTCCCAACCGGGGGGATTTGTGGTTCGAGTCCCAGTGCCGGCGGAGAAGATCGGTTGGATAAAGTGGGTGGAGAAAGAAGGGATCGGAGGTGGGGCGCAATCTTGGGAGATAGAAATGACTCCTTGGGGATTGCCGTTGCGGGTCAAGGGTCTGCCGGAAATCTCGGAGGTGGCAGAACTGGTTTCCGTGCCCGGTCGTCCGAACGAGGGAAAGTACTACTGCCGCGGGTTGGCCGAGCCGGATGGCAAGGGGGGGATGCGGCTGAGCAAGCTGGGGCGTCAGACTTTGGCGATGATGCTGTTTGCGAAAAGTGCGGAGGAACCGGGGTCGGAAGAATCCGGTTTGCCCAAGAAACAGTAAGTGTTGGCAACCCGCGCCGGTGAAAGTGGGAGGGCTTAGGTTTTAGCGATCATGCGGATGGCGGCTCCCAGGGCCATCAGGATTAAAATCCATTCAAAGAGATTCTGAGAGACTTTGGGCAGGAGAGTGCGACCGATGAGGAAGCCTAGAAAAACGCCGGGAAAAAGCAGGAGATCTAGGATGAGTGATTTTGAATTCAGAAGTCCCAACTGCCAGCTGAAGGGGAGTTTGGCGGTGTTGACCGAAAGATAAAACCAAGCCCCGGTGCCGACCATGGTCATCTTGGCGAAGCGTTGGGAGAGAAAGTAGAAAGCGGTGATGGGTCCGGCCATGTTGGCCACCATTGTGGTGACGCCGGCCGCCCAGCCACAGAAAAGTCCAAGCAGTGGATGACGAGTGATCGCGTGGAGGGTTTCGGGTCGGGCTCTCTGCAGAAGAATGACCCCGATGAGGGCAAGAGTGATCCATCCCAGCGCGTGCCCGAAGAATTCGGCGGGGATGAGCGGCATGAGCAGCCAACCGGTGATGATTCCCATGAGTGTGGTGGGAAGAAGAGCGCGGAGGGCTTTCCAAGAGGCGTGACTGTGAAAAGAAAGGACGGCGAGGAGGTCGGCAAAAAGTAGCAGTGGCAGAACCACACCCGTGGATTCCAATGGTGGCAGGACTTCGGCCATGAAAAGTACGGAGAGAATCCCGAAAGGGCCGAAGCCTGATTTGGCAAAGCCGGTACAAAGTGCGGCGGCCAGAGCGATCAACCAGGCGGTGAGGGAGAGACTGGGCATGACAGAACAAGAGTTTGGCGTTCCGGTATGGCTGGGTCGAGCGGGCAAAGAGGATGACGCGGACGCGGAGGACCGCGAGTTTAAGTGTAAGTTTAAGTTAGAGGGAGCCGCCAGTTTGAAGGTGGTGAACTGCCCCCGGAGGGGGCGTGGAGATTAGCCGGTGGTGATAACCACCGGGAATAGGAAGTAAATCGTGTCCGCCCTGAAGGGGCGGTGGAAAGCTATGCGCGAATGTAGGGCGGGCATCCTGCCTGCCGTCTGGCTTCAATCCCGAGGCGACATTTTATAAAAACCGGTTGAGAAAACCGCCACATGAGCTTAGTTGTCTCTATGAACCTATTTTCAATGGTTTTACTTCTTCTGCTTACTTTCCGCTCTTTTCCAGGGCCGAGCAGTGGACGGCGAATTTCTACCAAAGTTCCCCCCATCAGTTCATCGGCAAGGAAGTGAAATTGAGGGTCGTGGATGTCGCGCCCGCACCAAAATTCACTGCGATGGATTCCGAGTTTGCTTGGATGGAGGCCACGACGGGGCGCCCAAAGAAAGAGGAGGGGAAGATGTTTCTGAGGATCCCCAAGGAGGAGGCCGCCAAAATGGCCAAACTTCTGGGCCAGCCCTCCAGTTCCGGGCGGCTGATAGATGGGCAATTCTATGGTCGGGACAGCGGCCCCATTCTTCCCATGGGAGTGAGCAAAGAGGTGCCCTTCTATCTGCAAATGGGGAAAGCTTCCAAAAATAACGGATCGGCGAATGGGGTGGAAGATATGGAAACTGCTTCCGGCAGTCTGATCGTTGCGCCCAAGCCCCGCTCTTCCGATTCGTTGGCCACGACTCCTGCCTCGGCGACCGAGCGTCATCAGGGTTCCGAAACCAGCGCCCAAAGGGTTGCTTCGCCCGCGATTCCCGAAGGGCCCAAGGTGGTTCTTTTCCGGGCCAAACCGGGGGACCCGATCGAGCTCCGGCCGGCGAAAAGTGCGCAGATCAAAAATGGCGTGTGCGAGGTGGTCGGGATGGATGGGAAACTCGCTCTTCTTGGCCAGAGACTGTTAATTGGAATTCTACCCCTCCCTCCGGAAAACTCGCCGAGTTCGCCTGAACAGATTCAGGCGGTTTTGCAGGCCTATGCGGATCTTGAGAAAAAGGTCCCCGAGTCCGCCACTCTTCTGGCTGAATCTCGCGCGCAGTGGGAGAAACGATCTGAAAAAACGGTGGCTTCCGCTTCATCCTTGCCGACGCTGGAGGATGTCGAGACCGCCGCAGGGGTGGAGGAACCGGTTTCTCACCTGCGCGAGTGGCTGTTTGCCGGCGCGGCTCTGATCGTGGCTGGTCTTTTAGGTTGGGTCTGGCGACGGAAAGTTGTCTGAAGGCAATCCGCCTCCCCTCTGACTTCAACTTAATCTTAAACTGGCGGTCTTCCGCGTCCGCGCCCTCGCGTTTTTCATACATGCCGAAAAAATTCAACCAAAAGCCTGACACCCATCTTTTTCTTCGCTTTCGGTCAGTTTGAGTATATGACTTTCAGTTCACCCCAAAATGATTCGATGCGTAAGTCGTTGATTGGTCCCATAGCTCAAACGGATAGAGCAGCGGTTTCCTAAACCGCATATCCCCGTTCGATTCGGGGTGGGACCATGTATGGGGGTGGAGGGCGGGCCTTACCCAAAACTCGAAACTAAAACCTCTCCCATGTACGGGGGTGAAGGGCGGGCCTTACCCAAAATTCAAAACTAAAATCTCTCCCATGTATGGGGGTG
>CAIVGD010000229.1 GCA_903905395.1 uncultured Verrucomicrobiota bacterium | reverse complement strand
GACCCGGCCGCCGGTCACGATCCCAGACCGCTCCACGCTGGGCATTCCTTCGCACTTCGAGGCCGCGCGCGGGGCGTACGTCCTCCGCCATTATCGACCCGGCCCGCGCGGGGGCACGGTGATCGTCCAGGGTGCCAGCGCCGTGGCGAACATCATCCAAGCGCTGCCCGAGTTGGACGCCCGTAGCCTGAACGTCAAAATTGTCTGCGCCACCAGCCCTCAATTGTTCGCATTGCAGTCTGAAGCGTATCGCCTGAGCGTACTGGCTCCATCCGACTACGCCGATTCCACCGTGATCACCACTCAAGCGCGCTGGCTAATGCACGACTGGCTCTTCAATAAGGTCGCCGAGGCGTATGCGCTCTCGGCGGACTGGGATCACCGCTGGCGCACTGGCGGCGCGCTGGACGAGGTACTGGACGAGGCGCACTTGACGCCCGACTGGATCGTGCAAGGGATCGAGCGTTTCGTAAACGAGCGCCCCGCGCGGTTGGCGTGTTTACAGGCTGAGTTGGATGCGGCACGCAGCACTTGAACAAGACTCTTGGTAGTACCCCTGAATTTCCGTGATAAGTTTGATTGGAAATCGAACTACTGCCCGAATCAGCAGTGCCAATACTATTGCAGTCTTTCCATCAATTGCCCTCATCCACTGCGACCACGGCATCCACGAATAGTTGCCGCCGTTCTAGCGCAAGGATCGGTGGTTATACCAGTCCTACCACCATAGCAATTTACAGCTTTTCGGCTCCCTGCCGGCGAAGATCGTCTTCGTGCCTGTCCCAAAATGGTATTTCACGTTTGACGTTGAAAAACTGGTCGGAGGTTGTGGGAGAAACTGCACCCATAAAACCTCCGGCCTACAGCCTCGCGTCTACAACTGTTTGAGGGTACAGCACTGAACCCGTGCTTGCAGAAAGCTGACAAGCCCGGTACTGGCAAAGTGCGCCTTGCCATTGCGGATTTTCAGAAAGCCGCACCGCAGGACCAGCAGTTTTGGGATGGGGCCGCTCCCTCCATCCGAAAAGCTGCGACCGCTTGACTCCCAAGCCCACCTTTACCAGTCTTCACTCATGACAAACCACGATTCCGGCTTGAAACTCTTGGCCAATGTCACAGAGGGCATAAAGTGGTTTTATATCAAACAGAGAATCAGATCATATCTGAATCAGATTAGATTCTAGCGGTGGCAAGTTCCCAACTCGCGTCGGCAGTGTGCGATGGAAAAATCCTGATCCACCAGATGATTAAGCTCACTCTTTCGCACGACCACCGGATCGTGGACGGCGGACTGGGTGCCAGATTTGTCAGCGCTATCACGCAGACGCTTGCGACGATTGGGCTGTTGAAATTGCTGGGTGTTTAGCCATCTAGCCATGTCTGCCATACCAAAGACATTCGTTGGATTCGGATTCGGTGCCATTCAGGGGGGGCTTTTCCTTTACGAGGCATTCCGCTCTGGCATGTTCGAGCGCCTTGTTGTTGCCGAAGTTGTGCCCGATGTGGTGGCCGCCGTTCGCCGCGCGAAGGGCTCCTACTTTGTCAACATTGCAACGCGCATCGGAATCGAAGTCCGGCAGGTGAGCGGAGTAGAGATACTCAATCCGACCGTGCCGGCAGACGAGCGCATCCTCTCTATGGCACTGTTGGATGCTTCAGAAATAGCCACCGCCCTGCCGAGCGTTGACTTTTATTTACGTGGCGAGCCGTCAGTCGCGGGATTGATCACCCGTGCGCTTCAGGCCAAGGCTGCACGCCGAGATCTGCCGCACTGCGTTGTCTATACGGCCGAAAATAATAATCACGCGGCGGAAATTCTCCAGAAAGAATGCGAACAGTTCCTCGAACCTGCTGCCCGTGCTGCAGTTCGCCGCTCGAGTCAGTTTCTGAACACGGTGATTGGGAAAATGAGCGGCATGGTCACCGACGCCAAAGAGATTGAGGCAGACGGCCTGACCTGCCTTGTCGAGGGTTTTTCCAGGGCGTTGCTCGTGGAGGAATTTAATCGGATTTTGATCTCACGGATTAATCTCCCGGAGTTTCAGCGAGGGATTGATGTTTTCGACGAGAAGCCTGATTTACTTCCGTTTGAAGAGGCCAAGCTTTATGGTCACAATGCAGTCCATGCCCTTATCGGATATCTTCTACAAAACCGGGGGCACCGATTCATGTCCGAAGCGGCCGGCGACAGGAAACTCATGGCGTTCGCACGGGAGGCATTTCTGGAAGAAAGCGGCGCGGCACTGATAGCGCGACATCATGGGCTAGATCCCCTGTTTGCCCATGAGGGGTTCCGGACTTATGCCGACGATCTTCTGGCCCGCATGACCAATCCTTATCTGCGTGACAGGACAGAACGCATTACCCGCGACCCCCGCCGGAAACTCGCATGGGATGACCGGTTGGTCGGCACAATGCGACTGGCACTGGACGCTGGAATTCCTCCGCACAGGTTCGCACTAGGAGCAGCGATCGCTTGTGAAGCCCTCGCATCACCAATGGACACCGCCAGTCAACTGGCCGAACTTTGGACACACGCAGACGAGCCGGTCGGGCGGAAAGCCGAACTGATACAACACATCACAGAGGCTCAATTAAAACTAAGAATGGAGAGAGAAAAACATGAAATCATTTGATCCTATTGTTATCGGTGCCGGTCCCGGCGGGTATCCTGCTGCGATTCGCCCGGCTCAGTTCGGCGCGGCAGCGGGAGGAGGGCATAAGACCAAACTGATCGCAGACGCCACATTGGCTATCCGAGCGGAACTCACTGTCTCGGAATTGGGACACACCACCCACTCCCATCCCACATTCGGCGAAATGTGGGCGAAGGTTCCGCACTCACTCCACGACGACACTTTCCACACCCCTTTAAAGGAGAAAATATGATCATACCACAAACCATGCAGGCTGTGCGTTTGCACGGCGTTGGCTTCGAAAACCTCAAGGTTGAACAGGTGCGTGTTCCGGTGCCTAACGACAATCAGCTTCTCGCCCGTGTCGATGCGGCTGGGGTTTGCGCCTCGAACCTGAAGATTATCGCCCAAGGCAATGAACACACGTTCATCAACGGGATGGATCTGAAAAAGTATCCGGCCCAACTCGGTGACGAGGGATGCATCACGATTGTCACAGCTGGCCGGAATGTCTGTGACCGCTTTCCCGTCGGCAAACGCTATTGTATCCAGCCAGCGGTAAATCACCCACCGATCAACCACCGCGACCGTTTCCGCGACAGCGCCAAGGGCATGCAGAAGATGGCTGTCGGATACAGCCTACCGGGGCATTTCGCACAATATATTCTGGTGACCGAGGAAACCATCGCCGCCGACTGTCTTCTCCCGGTTCCCGACGAAACGATGCCGTTTTATGCGGCGGCACTTTGCGAGCCAATCTCATGCGCTATTTCCGGTCAGGATCGTCATATTCATGTTTTTCAAAAATCTCCTAGTTCCCCGCGCGAACCCCGCCTCGGCCTATTGCCCGGGGGTGTGACGTTGATCGTCGGAGCTGGTCCGATGGGGCGCATGCACGCCGAGGCGGCCTTGCGGTTCAAGCCGCGCTGCATCATAGTTCTAGACATTTCCGAGTCCCGACTGCAATGGGTGCGCGACGTGTTGTCCGTGAGGGCTAAATCCGCCGGCATCGATATACACGCACTCACTAATGGCGCTGGATTGGAATTGATGAAGAAGGTGACTGGCGGACTCGGTGCCGACGACATCATCGTTGCGGTTGGCGTCCGAGCCTTGCAGATCCAGGCCCAAGCGTGGCTCGCTCGCGGAGGCACACTCAATCTTTTTGGGGGGTTGAAGAAGGGAGAGCATGTCATAGATCTCGACACGCTCCGGGTTCACTATGATGACATCCGGGTGGTCGGCTCCAGCGGTGGCTCGCCTGCCGATATCGCCGAGACTCTGCGGATGGTGGCGGCCGGAGAATTCGATCCAGGACTCCACATGACTATGGTTGGTAGCTTGGATCAGGCTCCGAAGGCTCTCGAAATGGTTAAAAATACAGAAACCGATGGAAAGATCGTCCTCTATCCCCATATACGCCCGACTCCCCTGGAGCCGGCAAAAGGATGGAAACTGGGCGACGAACAATCGTTTTTGAAAAGACTTGAGACTAGTAGATTTGGGGTTGGTGGTTGCTGAGGAGGTTAAGCCCAAAAAGGAGTGCTGTTTTTGAGACCTCCAGATCCAAACAAAAGCGCTCACCTGCTTCCATTGGCTGGTGTCGACTGATCTTGCTGCCTTTCAACTGCTTGAGCGTTTGTTGTGAAAATTTCCTAGTCTCAAGCCTTTAACAAACTCATCGAATCTGCGGGATGCGGTCGCAGGACCTGCTCTGCATTGTTTGGAGCGTGGAAAAGGTGAGCAAGTAATGGTGTTTTGTTGTCGGGGATGAATCGGTTATCTTGGTCGCCTCATGGATCATGATTTTATTGTCGTTGGCGGGGGGATTGTCGGATTAGCGACAGCCCTACGGATTCTGGGGGCACGACCGGGGGCTTCGGTTGCTCTTTTGGAAAAAGAGTCCGAATTGGGGCGACACCAAACAGGACACAACAGCGGGGTTCTGCACGCTGGACTTTATTACAAACCAGGCTCGCTCAAGGCGAAGTTGGCGGTGGAGGGACTTCGCCAAATGGTGGAGTTCTGCAAGGAACACAAGGTGGCGTACGAACAGTGCGGCAAGATCGTGGTGGCCACGGAGAGGGATGAGTTACCCAGATTGGAAAAACTTTGCGCCCGAGGCGCGGCGAACGGGTTGAAGGGCTTGCGGCGGTTGACGGCGGAACAGATCCGAGAAATCGAGCCACACGCCGCGGGATTGGCGGCTCTTCATGTGCCGGAGGAAGGGATCGTGGATTACGGAGGTGTGGTGGAAGCCATGGCCAAGGTCATTCGTGGCCAAGGTGGAACGATTCGGACGGGAACAGAAGTTCGCCGATTTGTGATGGAAAATGGAGCCTGGAAGGTGATTACTTCGTCTGGCGATTTTTCGGCTAAACAGGTGATTTCATGTGCGGGCCTGTATTCCGACCGGATGGTGAAAAAATCAGGCCTCAAGTCTGAAGCCAAGATCATCCCCTTTCGTGGGGAGTATTTCGTGATCCGCAAGGAGCGAGAAAGTTTGGTTCGTAATCTGATTTATCCAGTGCCCAATCCTGATTTCCCTTTTCTTGGGGTCCATTTCACCCGAATGGTGAAAGGCGGAGTGGAGGCAGGTCCGAATGCCGTTATGGCGATGGCTCGCGAAGGTTACTCATGGGGTGACATTCATCTAAGGGACTTTGCGGAAAGCATTACCTTCCCTGGTTTGTGGAGGTTCATGGTCAAGTATCCGTCGATTTGCAGTTATGAGGTTTATCGTTCGCTTAGTCGGAAAGAGTTTTGTAGGTCTTTGCAAAAGTTGGTTCCAGAGATCCAAACAGAAGATCTGGAGCCGGGCTTGGCGGGGGTTCGGGCGCAAGCCATGTCTTCCGACGGGGCGCTTGTGGAGGATTTTTCTTTTGTCGAGGGTCCGGGAATTCTTCATGTCGTGAATGCACCTTCACCAGCCGCGACGGCGAGTTTGTCGATCGGGGCGGAAATTGTACGGAGATTAGGATTGAGCTGAAGGGCGGAGAAAAACACCCGCATTCATTGTCACTCTTTCCACCCCGCGGAGAACGCACGCAACGCCCCCACCAACAATAAAATTACCACCCCATCGACTAAGGCTTGGGAGGAATGGGCCGGCGACTGAGGTTGTGCTCGAGTAACCGAGTGTGGCGGACGAGGGTCGAGTAGAAGGTGGAGGCCGCGATGTAGAAGCCGGGAAAGCCGTCGAGAAAGCCGAGTCGGATGAAGTAAGCGCGGAAGAATCGCCAGAACGCGCGGAAGGCGGCCTCAGCCGGCGACCAACGAGATCCTTTTTTCAGGCGCGATTTCAAATACAGATCGGAGAAGTAGTTTATTTTTGAGACATAGCTGGAGATCGAAGGATTCGAGTAGTGTAGGATATCTCCGGCCAGCGTTCCAATAGGGCCTGTCACTTCGAGCCGGTCGTGGGGATCTATTCCACCCCACTTCGCTCGTCCTGCCCGCCATAAACGCGTCTGCCAATCGGGATACCAGTCGCCGTGACGAATCCAGCGTCCGAGGAAAAGAGAACAGCGGTGCATCCGAAGGGCGTCGGGTCGGCCGGCCTGGGCGGAGAGAAAGAACCGGGTGATCGAATCTTTCAGTTTGGGAGAGATCTCTTCATCGGAATCGAGTCCAAGGATCCATGGTTGTGTGGCTTTGGCGGCAGCGGAGTTTTTCTGGGCGATGTGCTCCTTCCAGGGTTCGCGGAAGACTTTAGCGCCATACTGTTCGGCGAGTTTGTCGGTCCCATCGGAAACGTCATCGTTAACGATGACGATGATTTCGGCGGTCCAGCCTCGGATGCTTTCGAGGGCGAGGCCGATCCGGCCGGCGTCGGGCCCGGAGATCAGGCAGACGGAGATAGGGAGGGGGGCGGACATGGGTGTAAGAATATCGCCCATGGGATTTTCGGAAAGCGGAAAGCGGAACGCTAAAACCAGAGAATTCCCTATTATAAGTCCTTCTGCGAGGCACAGGCTGGAGTGCCGCCCCACCTTTGAAATCGACTCGCAGGCAGGAGGTTTTGTGTGTATATTTCTAAATTCAGGGACAGGTGCCGGAGTGGTCTATCGGGCTCGCCTGGAAAGCGTGTGTTGGGTAAAACCAACCGAGGGTTCGAATCCCTCCCTGTCCGAAGTGCCAACAAGGACAGGGCATCTCACTTCCTGGAGGGGATTATTGGCTAGCGCGGTGGGGGGGGCAGGAATGGCCGCCCTATATTTATTTTTTCCAGACGAACTCGACTGATTTTTGGATACGGGGATCGATGCTGTGGCAGACGGGGCAGTCGAGGGCGGCGGCTTCGAGCAGTTTTCTTTGCGGATGATTTTCTGGAAGCGGAACGATGATCTTGGATTGTAACGCTGTAATCCGCCGAGGCGTGTCGGTACTCATTTCCTTGGTGGTCTCAACTTCCATTCCTTCGAGCCGGATCCCGTGCCGTTTGGCGACGATTCCCATGAGGGTGGCCATGCAGGTGGCCAGGGCGGTGGCGACGAGATCGGTCGGAGAAAAACTTTCTCCCCTGCCTTCGTTATCGACGGGGGCGTCGGTCTCTAATTGTTTTCCGGAAGGCCCGTGGATGGCCTCGCAGTGGAGCTGGCCATCGTAGCGGACGGAAGTTTTTACCAAAGGAAATCTCTGGATCAGCCTTGGCCTGCGCCCGGACTGCGGGCCCAACCGCCAGTTAATCCGAGAAGGAACATGACGCCAGAGCCTGCGACGGCACCTAGCAGAACCTTGAGGAGTTCGAGGGTCATCGCGCGACGCTGGCTTTGCAGGGCGCGAGCCGTGCCTTCCCTGAGTTGGGCCTTTTGGGTGTCGGTCTGCTGGATCAGTTTGGAGACGAATTCAGCGGACTGGAGGGTGGTGCGGTTCTGTTGGTTGAAGTTGGACACGACACTTTGAAGCTCTGTGGGTCCGAGTGTCTTAACCCGATCCACGGTGGTTTCCAACTGCCGCATTTGGGCCTGACTCTGTGTGGCAATCTGCTGTTCGGCCACGCCAATGAGACGGTTGCCCGTGGTCAATGCCGCGACGATTACTAGAAGGAATCCTCCAGCGTAGACGAAGGGAACGAAAGAGAGCAGGCGCATGATGGTTCTTTCGATGGGAAGTGGCATGACCCGCGGGAAGGCGAGGAGAACGCCGAGGGCCAGAAGAGGCACGGGGGTGCGATCGACTAGGCCAGAACTAAAGCGGAAAGCTTGGAGCGCGCCGCCGAAGGGGTTGGCGAGCAGTTGAAAAAGAAGGTCTATGCCGGCGAAGGCGAGGAGGCCGTAGCCGACGACTCGGATGATCTGGGGAGCGGGATTGGATGTGTTTTTCATAGGCGGGAGGTTGCTCCCCACAAATCGCATTGTCGAGCGTCAAGCCTTCCACCCTGCGGATAGGTGGTGGATAAAAAATAATCGCTCTTTGTCCGTACGGAGTAGGACTGCCGCCCGACCGATGCATTCAAAATTGAAAAAATGTTGGGCGGGTATTCCCACCAGCCGCTTTGATTGTCATTGGGCTTGCAGTTTTAACTGGTTTGACTGGTTTTTATTATATGAAGATCAATGAGGTCGGTCTTTTTGAGGCTAAGACAAAACTTTTGGCGCTTTTGGATTCCGTGGAAGAGGGAAAAACAATTTTCATCACCCGCATGGAAAACGGGTGGCCGAGCTGGAAACCAGCCTTCTCGGGTGGTCGACCCCGCCGTGGCTCAGCCCAGGGCAAAGGGTTTCATATCTCGAAAGACTTCGATGCCCCCCTTCCCGAATTTCGTCCTTACATGCCTTGAAACTTCTTTTGGATACAAACGCTTGGATCTTCTTTTTTCAAGATTCCCCCGAACTGTCCAGCGAGGCGGCCGAAGCGATCGAGGATCCTGCGAATGATTCCTTCATCGGTATTGCAAGTTTGTGGGAAGCCTCGATCAAGATTGGGCTGAAAAAATTAAAGCTGCCTTACGATCTGCGCAGGTCCTAGCCGAAAATTCTGGAGAAAAATGGAATCGAGCTGCTCCCTCTTTCCTTTTATGCCGCCACTGGGGTGATGAATTTGCCACCGCATCACGGCGACCCGTTTGACCGCATCCAAGTATGCCAAGCGCAGGAAATAGGAGTGGTCGTGGTGAGTCGCGACTCCTCGTTCGATCAGTACGGGGTGAAGAGAATTTGGTGATGGAATGACGAACCGGCCGGTCGCCCTGCGGTCGACTTCAGCCCTTTGCCCTTAAAAAGAAAATCCCCGGTGGGATGGCCACCGGGGATTTTACGAGGGTGTTTCAGTTCGACGAATCAGACGTCGTAGTACATGAAAAATTCATGCGGGTGAGGACGGAGGCGGAGTGAGTCGTAATCCTTGACCCTCATGTCGATTATCGTTTCCACCACATCCTTGGTGAAGACATCTCCCTTGAGCAGGAACTCGTGATCCTTCTCGAGGGCTTGGGCCGCCCCCAACAGGGAATCGGGCGCGCTGGGCACTTTGGCGAGCTCCTTAGCCGGAAGCTCGTACAGATTCTTGTCCATCGGATCGCCAGGGTGAATCCGGTTTTGAATGCCGTCCATCCCCGCCAGGAGTTGGGCCGCGCAGGCCAGATACGGGTTCGCCGCCGGATCGGGTGTGCGAAACTCGATGCGGACCGACTTCGGGTTGGAGGAATATGTCGGGATGCGGATGGCCGCACTCCGGTTCCTCGCGCTGTAGGCGAAATTCACCGGCGCCTCGAATCCGGGGACGAGCCGCTTGAAGCTGTTCGTCGTCGGATTGGTGATGGCGGTAAGTGCCCGTGCGTGTTTGATGATCCCGCCGATGTAGAAGAGGGCGAGCTCGCTCAGGTTCGCATAGCCCTTGCCGGCGAAGAGTGGTTTGCCGTCCTTCCAGATGCTCTGGTGGCAGTGCATCCCCGAGCCGTTGTCTCCGAAGAGAGGCTTGGGCATGAAGGTGGCCGTCTTGCCGTGTCGTTTTGCGACATTCCGGACGACATACTTGTAGAGGTTCATCTTGTCGCCCGTGCTGACGAGCGTGTCGAAGCGGATATCGATCTCCGCCTGACCGGCGGTGGCCACCTCGTGGTGCTGGCGCTCGATCTGCACTCCGAGATCCTCGAGCATGAGGGTAATCTCGTTGCGGATATCTTGCTGAGTGTCGGCCGGAGGGACCGGAAAATACCCTTCCTTGTGGCGAATCTTGTAGCCGGTGTTCGGCAGTTCTTCGCGACCGCTGTTGAAGATGCCTTCCGCCGAGTCCACCTGATAGAACGATCCGCGGGACGAGGAGTCGTACCGGACATCGTCAAAGATGAAGAATTCCGCCTCGGGCCCGAAGAATGCGGTGTCGCCGATCTTCGTGCTCTGGAGATATTTTTCCGCCCGCAGGGCAATGCTCCGCGGATCTCGTTCGTACGTCTGCTTGGTGATCGGGTCGATCACGGTGCAGATCAGACTCAGTGTCGGTTCGGCGTTAAACGGGTCGATCATGGCGGTGGCCGGATCGGGCAACACGAGCATGTCGGACGCGTTGATCGACTTCCACCCACGGATGGAAGAACCGTCAAAGCCCAAGCCTTCCTTGAAGGTGGATTCCTCGAGTTCGGCGAGGGTGGTGGTGAAGTGCTGCCAGGTGCCGGGGATGTCACAGAATTTGTAATCCACCAAGCGGGCCTGGTGGGCCTTGGCAAACTCGAGAACTTCTTTTCCTGATTTTGCGTTTAGATATTTTTCGGTCATAGCTTTGGTTCCTTTCTTACTGGGTGCTGAATTGTTTTGGGGCATGTCAAACTGCCTTCTCTCCCTTGTCCTCGGTTCGGATGCGGATGGCCTCATCCACAGGGAGGACAAAAATTTTGCCGTCGCCGATTTTCCCGGTTTTGGCGGCCTTGAGGATGGCGGCGACCGCCTTTTCCACGAGGGCATCGCCCAGGATAATCTCCAACTTTACCTTGGGGAGGAAGTCCACCATGTACTCGCTCCCGCGGTAG
>CAIVGD010000228.1 GCA_903905395.1 uncultured Verrucomicrobiota bacterium | reverse complement strand
GGAGATCACCCCCACCCAGTACTTGGCATCCTTTTTGTCCGGCGCCGCGCCGATTTGCTTGAGAATCGGATCCAGTATCTTGTCACCCGTGGGTTGATCGCTCATCAGGAATAAGTGAGTCGAATCGGTGTCGATCCGATTTCGAAAAGCCAAATCCAGCAAAGCCGCCCCGGCTAACGCTTGATCCAGGGCCAAGGGAGGTAGCGGGACAAATTTCCCGCTCTTATCGTCCAAGGCCAGCAGAACAATCTCTTCTAGGAACGTGAGCACACCTTAATCATTCCCCGAGGCTTTGGCGGGACAAGAAAATCCTTCACCATTAGGGATGCCATTTTGATCTGGCATTGCTTCCAATGTGCATCATCTGGAACTTTTCTGAACAGCATGTGCAGGCTTTCCGCGGCAACCCCCTCATCGCTATGTTGCCATGTTATGCCGAAAGAAAGCACCCGCCGAAAAGACACAGATTCGTGGCTCTGCTCAGTCTTTTCTCAAGCAACAGGCGTGAACCCCACCCTGAAAAAACTTCTCCTCCCCGCATCCCTCCTTCTCAGCTTCTCCCTGGGTTTTCTTTTCGCCCGCCCATTTTGTTCCGGATGGGTGAATTCTGACGGTGATTCAACCATGTCATCCGACTCAACTCCTGCCCCATTGATTCAACCCGTAACCAAGGTTCGCGCAACCGCCCCTGTCGTCTCTGCAACATCTTCACCAGTTAAATGGGACGAAAAAACGATTCAGGCTCTCTCCGTCGTGGAAATTAAAGAACGATTGCGACAGCTTTCGAACTGGGAACCAGGCTCGTTGGCCGACCGCACGGAGTTCTGGTTGGTTAAACGCTGGGCCAGTCTTGAACCCATGGCGGCCTGCGAATATGCGTATCAGGCCGTTCTTCAGGGAGCTGATGAATCAGTCCTCCGAGAATCCTCCATAATCTGGGCCCAACAAGATCCGGCTTCTGCCGCCAAATGGGGCAGCTCACTAGGCTCCCCATCCCTTCGAGAAGTTGCACTCGATGCTATCTATCGCACTTGGGCAAAAATCAACTCCTCCGATGCGGTGAAGAGCATTCCATCCCTTTCTTCCGCTGTCGCACGCTCCATAGCCACTTCCGCCGCAGCGTCTCGGCACGCTCAGAATAATTTCGCGAATGCTCTCCAATGGGCCCGCAAACTGCCGGGACCATTGCGACAAACTACCCTGGAGCAGATTCTCGGGGAATGGACACGGCGCGATCCGACTAGGGCCGCCCAATGGTTGATTCAGCAGTCGGGAAATGTTCAATGGTCTCTCATCGGCAAACTCGCGAGTGACTGGGCCCGAAAAGACCCCGCCTCGGCCCTTGCCTGGGGACAAGGTCAGAGAGCGGGTACGGCTTTGGGTTCTGAGTTGGCACTCGGACCCATACAACGCAAGTTTTTCGAAGTCGCTCTAGGGACTTTTATCGGAGCCGACCCAAAGGCCGCCTTGATCTGGCTCTCTAGCCCTGCAGGCATGGAATATTTTCCATCAAGGGTTGGGAGCGTTGCCGGACGCTGGACTTCTCTCGACCCCGCGGAAGCAGTCGCGTGGGCCTTATCAGTCCATGACGAAGTAAGTCGTAATAATGCACTCTCAGCGGTGACCTCCACCTGGGCCCGCTCCGACCCCGAAGCGGCCGCTGAATGGATGGACAGTCTTATCCAACCTGCGGTTCGTAATCCTGTTCTCGCCGCGTACAGCGGTTCGATCGCTCCTTACGATCCTTCTTCCGCAGCCTATTGGGCCAGCCAAATCACGGAAAAAGGATCCCGCGAAGGTTCGCTTTCCCAAATTATTTATACGTGGAAGAAATTGGATCCGGAAGCCGCGATTCAGTTTATCCGAACGACTCCAGCTCTGAGCGAAGACACCCGCCAGAGTCTTCTGCGTTAGGCCCGGGGAGAGAGTCGGCAAGCCACTGTCTTACTCTGATTCCACGGCATCTTCGCCAACAGCAATCCCATCCCACACCAGTCGGTGATTCCGGCAAAAATCAAACCCGCCCCAACCAATCCGCTCAGAAAAAACCACATCGGATCGAGCCAAGAACCGAGCAGAACTCCAGTCAGAACGAATGCCCCCGCCCCGATCCGCACCTGCCGCTCAATAGAAATCATCCCCTTCCCTCTAACCACCGGAAGTCCTGCCGTCTCCCAGGCTCTCGTTCCGCCATCCACAACAAGGCAATGAGGAATCCCCGCTGTAATAAACTTTTCGGCCGCCTTTTTCGCTCGATTCCCCCCGGCACAAAGAATCACCAGAGGTGCGCTCGCAGAAACTCCGAGCTCTTTCGCAATCTCGCCCGGTTGGAGATTATCGAGAGGATAAAGTTTGGCCCCCGTGGCGTGTACCGCCGCGTACTCTCCTGGGGAACGCACATCCACAAAATGAAGAATCTCCCCTTTCACCCTTCGGGCCTCCGCCTGAATGGGGCTTATCGTCGCAATCTCCATGTCGGCAATCATGAACCACCCGGCTTGGCCAAGCAACTCAACAACGATAGTTTCACTCTGTGTTACTCGCCTTCCACAAGCCTTATGGAGTTCTATCCCAGTTCACTCCCGACGGATCTCCCAACCGGACGTTGGCGGAATTCGGTTTTCCTAAAAATGTCTACCCTCTCGGCCGCCTCGATGCGGACTCCGAAGGACTTCTACTTCTCAGCGATGAACCGGGGCTAAACACCCTACTCTTGGATCCTCAACACGCTCATGTCCGTTGCTACTGGGCGCAGGTCGAAGGCATTCCCAACGAAGAAAAACTAAAATCCCTCTCCGAAGGAGTTCCTTTGGGAAATTATCAAACCCTTCCATGCCGCGCATGGCTTCTCGATCCCCAGCCCACTCTTCCACCACGCGTTCCCCCAATCCGCGTCCGCAAAACCATCCCGGATTGCTGGATCGCTCTGGAACTGACCGAAGGAAAAAATCGCCAAGTCCGCAAAATGACAGCCGCCATCGGATACCCAACCCTCCGACTTATTCGTTTCAGGATCGGAAAGTTTGAATTGGCCGATCTACCCCATGGACACTGGCGGGAACTTAAACCTCTGGAGCGCAATTTGGTAATCCATCCTGAAGCCTAGCACTGCATAACTTCATACGATCCCAATCGCGCGTCCCGATTTTTAGCCAAGGCAAATAAACGTCCGCAACGGGCACAGATCTTCTCTGGTAGATTGTCTTTGGAGACCACGCGACTGCGTCGGCGTACGCCTCAGCGCACCGCCGCCCAGATTCTATGCACGTCCTCGTGATCTTCCAGGGATTGCAGGAAGTTCCCCACCTCGGCCCTCAATTCGTCTCCTAGCTCCGGATAATTCTTCGGCACATAGCCCAGCTCGCTGATCACCACCGTCCATCCATTAGTTTTCAGCCACAGAGAAACCTCGTGCACGCTGGAACGCTCCGTCAAAAATCTAGCCCCGCAGGCCTCGGCCGGAATATCGTCGTTCTGCTCGTGTGAAAGTAATTCCACTTCGTTGGCGCCGGCTTCGATAGCCGCCTCTTCCCGATCAATGGCCGCGTTGGGGTGATGGGCCTCCACGATTCCCACTTGGTCAAACAGGAAACGATTGCTCCCGGAAGCACCCAAGTGCCCCGCCTTGAACAAAAACCGGATCTCTGGAGCCGTACGATTATGGTTGTCGGTATAAACCTCCAAAATCAAAGGAACCTTGTGAGGCGCGTACCCCTCAAATACCATGTGCTCCAAACTGTCTTTCCCCCCCTCGGTCCCCGAACCCTTTTGAATCGCACGTTCGATGATGTCCCGAGAAACACTTTCCTTGCGCGCTCTCTCGAGCGCAGCCGCCAAGCGGGAGTTGGTCGAAGAATCCGCCCCATGTCGCGCCGCGAGGGTGATTTCCCTGACAAACTTGCTCGTGGTCTTGGATTTCTTAAGGGAGACCACCTCCCTCTTCGCATGCAGCCACTGTCTTCCCATACATCTATCCTAGACCCACACACCCATCCGGCTCAACCCCGTAGAATGATGAATTTTAAAAAGTTGAATCCTCTCCATATTCT